>NZ_JAARMC010000022.1:0-87364 GCF_012985595.1 Pseudomonas sp. WS 5411 | reverse complement strand
GCTATGACCCGTTTGGGCGGCGCATCGCTAAAGTGATCAATGGCAAGACCACCGAGTTTTTCTGGCAAGGCGACAAAGTCATCGCCGAGCACACGGCGGGGCAGCATCGCAGCTATCTCTACGAGCCGGATAGCTTCAGGCCGCTGGCCTTGCTGGAAGGGTTTGGTCCGGCCAATACCCAGGCGTACCACTACCAGCTGGACCACCTGGGTACACCGCAGGAACTGACGAATACGGACGGCAAAATCGTCTGGTCAGCCCATTACCAAGCCTACGGAAAAATCACCCGGCAGGACGAGAGCACCGTCGATAACCCGCTGCGTTTTCAGGGGCAATATTTCGACCGGGAAAGCGGGCTGCACTACAACCGGCATCGCTACTACAATCCGGATAACGGACGCTACCTGACGCCCGACCCGGTGAAGTTGGCGGGTGGGGTGAACGGGTATTTGTATGTGCCCAACCCTACGGGGTGGGTGGATCCGTTGGGGTTGAATACGTGTCCGGGCGAAAGCGGGTGTAAACCAGCCGTTCGTATCGAAGACCCTACATCGCAAATAGAAGCCGACCACAACTCACCTGCTATACCGAATGCTTACACCCACTTCCCTTCTGATCCAAATGACTTTACCGAGGCTTTAGGCGTACAGCCAAAGATTTCAACAACAAAACACAGTACCCAACGAATGGAATGGAGGCCTAATACAGATACCCGCATTAGATTTGAAAGCCACCCGGGAGATCCTGGCCCTTTTAGTCCAAGACATCACGGCAACCACTATCACATTGAGCTTAAGCCGAATGACTTAAGCTGGAAGCAATCTGAAAAACAAAATACGCTACTGAAGGTCACCCCTGAAAATTATCAGCCCGGGCACGGAACTGGGTTTCTACCGGGCGAAAAACATCCAGGATCTTAAGATGAAGAAATTTCCCGTTTCAGACGGAACAATAGAAAAACTAATATGCGATAGAAGCACGCTATCAATAGAGTTTTCAGATTGGCAGGAGCAGCTATGGCTAATAACCTTCCACAAACTAATCGCCTTCCAAGGGATAGGTGCGATCGGATCTGAAATATCCGAAATGTACGAAACCACTGACACGCCTCTCTCAGTAGAGGCAACACGAGTAGATCCAAACGAGACAGGGACAAGTTATTGCTTCACATCCAGTGACGGATGCGATGTGATATTTACAGTAATTGCAGGTAGCTATACCGCTGAAAAACTTGACTACACACACAACACATACACTACCAAACGTAAAAAACGGAACGATTCTATTTGATCGCAAGCCGATGCAATAATAGCTCCCCTTTACTCCCCCAAAAAAACAAAACCATGAACATTGACAACCCAGCAATTAAAGCACCACTACAGAAAATAAGATGATTGTAAAAATACTAAGTATATTTTCTCATCACGAAAAATCTTATGTTAATTATGAGACATCTGCCGGACGTGGTGTAGCAACGTGGATAGGCCCGACACCGAAAATCGGAGAGTATATTGATGTCGAATTCGACCTGAATGATATTTTTTGTTGGAAACATAATATTACCCGACCACCCCAGCATGAGGAAAAAACAGAGATCACAGACAGCATTACCTACATAATTGCAGAACTGACCTTAGGAAATGATGATAATTGCGCAGCCCTACGCATTGGATCTTAAACAATCCTTATAGACCTGAAAGAAAAGCCCGACCATACTCCAAAGCATGTAAACTTAAAAACAACAAACATTTCACTTTACCCAACAGACGTCTAGACGAGAGCCACTCACTTGAAAGTCAATACTTTAATGTGCCCAGTATCGACAGCCTTGTCCAGAACCTGCATATCAGCGATAAAAGTGACGGAAATATTTAATCCCTAGCCAATAAAAAATAAGTCCGTCATTAATGCGCCCCCTTAACTTGTGCGCCCGAATTAAGCCAACCACTAAGGCGTGATGCTCGGTAAACGCTTATAGTCGTTATCTGTGCACTTTGTTAAATAGATCCGCCCCCTTTTCGCATTATATAATATGGGCACCATCGGGCGTCTGCAGCAAGGCGAACACATACACTTGTCACCATAAGACTGATTGACAATATAGAAAACCACCACACCTCATTTAGCAGCATCAATGACGTAGTGAACTCCTCAAAAATCGCTGGACCAGATAGGCTAGAAAGGTCAAGAAAATGAAAACTCAGACGCTAGAAGACCTAATCAGCGAATACTTAGAGGAAGTTGAAAAGGCAACCAACTTACTTGAATTATCTTTTGGTACAAAAAATATCTTAGGACTGTGGCGTTCAAAAAAAATCCCGCTGCGCGGAAAGCTCAGCGATGACGCAACGTACGAACTACATGGAATCGGCTGTAGGGTTTACATATCCGAGAAATGTATTGACTTCGATTACGGCCCCGACGGTCGAATTGATGGCTTCGACTCATGGAGACTTTAAATTTACGCATGCGAAGTTCCAAAAAAATACAAAAAATACACTAACAAGACGACGCTCGAGCGAGAGTTCAGCGAGTACGTAGAAAAAGGAAAAGCAAAGAAAATTCAGGGCTCAACTTCCAACTTATTTTTCCAGAAACCTTGATAAAAACCGGAACAAAAGGAACGAACCTATTTAATCGCTAGTAAATTTAGTAATAGGCCCACCATTGCCCACTATGAATCAACACCAAAACGCGTTGAGCGGCGGCAAACGGCCATTGCTCCCGCAGGGCGCTAAATAGATCCGTTCCTTTAACCAACTACCGGAAGGGTTATATATCAATCCCCTCTCAGATATTTCCGACAGCGTTTTAGGGTTGCCACTGGGAAGACACCCCCCATAATCTTCGGCAGTCGCTGCAAATTCAGCGACCGGGTTTCGCAGCCCGATAAAAGTGACGGACATATTTAATTCCTAGCCAATAAAAAACAAGCCCGTCATTAATGCCCCCCTTAAGTAGTGTGTCTGAATGAAGCCAACCACTAAGGCCTGGTGCTCGGCAAACAATTATAGTCGTTATCTTTACACTTTGTTAAATAGATCCGCCCCCTTTTCGCAAGGCATTTCGCCGGATAGGGGTCTCCAAGGACGATTACAGCGTGACCAAGTGGGGAAAGGACAAATACGGAAAAACCTTCCCAACCGAGTGGCGTGTACAGAAAGGGCCAAACAGAGGAACGGAAGTCAACATTGATGACCCAACGCTTGTTTCTAGCAAAAAAGGTCCTCAATCACCTCATATTGGTTACCAAACTGCCGGAAAAAGGGCAGGTGGTGGTGCAGTAAGGGGCCATATACTTTTAGAGTTACTTCCAGTTAGCCGCTCAAGAATCGGAGAACCATGATGAATTATCTAGAAGAAGAATTAGACGAAACTATAAACACGTTGAAAATCTCCTCAAAGAAGCTCAATTCTGAAGAGATCGCAACATTAATATCCACCTTAACCAAAAAATACTTTAAAACAGAAAAAAATGTACTAGATCCAGTCGATTTCAACGAGAAATGCACCGAGCACAACCCTGACTTTTGGAAGGAAATACCAGACCGCATAAAAAAAACGACCTCATACTTTTGGTTTTTGACACGGGTCACAGAGCATGGAAACTCGAAAACGCACAAGACCTTGCGCTGTTAATAAGCGAAACAACTGGTTACCCGTTCTGGGTCACCGATCATGATCTATCGTTTTTGGTTCATCTGGATGACCATGATTGCGTGCTCTGGGCTTAAAAACCAAAGTGACATACAGTACGGGACGAATCTATTTGATGGCGAGTCGATGCAGTAGTAGATCCGCCATTGATCGCCTATGCCCCCTGAGTTTGTGTGCTTGGATAAACCATCCACTACGGCGTGATGAGCGAAATGGCTCTCACGCAAACGTCTAGTAGGGAAAGAAAAAAGGGCCCCACTATCTGTTCCAAGGTTCTGCAGAATCAGTTCTCAAAATAAACAGAAGGTTTGCGAAAAAATGAGCTATCTAAAACTGAAGAAGCAAAGCTAATTGATGAAATACAAAAAAATTCACGTTCGCAGGAAGCAAGATAGATTCAAGCACTGTAAAAACTTCCGTCAATCTAAACATTCTAGACAGACTCGAAGCTTTGGCTCATATCTCAGAAGCCCTTAGCCATTTAAATATTAATAATGTGTGCTTTTCAGGGGGTTCCGTTATAGATCACGCTTATGTCGTTCAAATTGACGATATTAGAGAAGTAATTGACATATTTTCTGAAATCCCCCAACACACCTATTTTTTTCCTGAAAACCTATGCTGGATTGCCTGCATCACATTTGAAGGTGACCTCGACTATGTGGATCTTAGGCCCACTGACTGTTCCCCCCCTCCCCCCTCTCAATAGAGGCGACACGAATAGATCCGAGGAACAAACCATTTGACCGCCATTAACCGCAACGAGGCTGCGATGGCGGTGCCTCACACAGTATAAATACTGGCAGCGCCGCCGCCATCGCAGCCTCGCTGGGGCTCGACAGCTCCCACCTTTGATCTTTGCTACCTTGAGCAATGTGTTTGAATGATATTTTCCCAGTGTTCAAATACCTTGAAAAAGCTGAAATTCAGGACGAGGTAGAGGTCGTGATGGATAAATCCATAATTGTTATTGGTGGCGAGTCAGCCGAGGAAATGACCTGCATGACTCGCATTGACGAACACATCGTCGCACTATCGGGCAAAGCACGTCCCACCGTTCTCTATATCTCCACAGCCAATGGCGATGACCGCCTGAAAATTTCCGACTTCATCACCAAATACGAAAGTATCGGTTGCACCGTCACCTGCTTGACGTTTTTTATTCCGCCGTTTCCCGACGCTGGCTATATTGCATCGTTGTTTGAACAGGCCGACATTGTTTATGTAGCAGGCGGGAATACGCGCGCCATGTTAGCTATCTGGCGAGAATTTGGTGTAGTTGGCTTGCTAAGGAAGGCATGGGAAAGTGGCAAGGTGCTTTGTGGTGTCAGTGCCGGAGCCATTTGCTGGTTCGACTACGGCCACTCCGACTCAGGGGGAGCCTTCGCCCTGATCGACGGCCTGGGTTTACTTCCCGGCGCGCTGTGTCCGCACTTCAGCTCAGAGGCAGGAAGAGCAGAATCATTTGTTGAGCTTGTGAAGCTTAAGGGTGTGCACCCTGCTTACGCAGCCGACGACGGGGTCGCCCTGCATTTCAAGAATAACCAACACTATGAAACGATCCGTAATGACGCAAAAAGTAGCGCTTATGAAGTCAGTCCGGCGCCGCCTTATCTAAGGTTGCTATCTGAGTAGAGGCCGACGTACGACTGAGCAACCTTGCCCTGCAAACCACCACGTCGCTCCGCCATTCGCCGCCAACGTGCAGGCGCTAAAGTGATACCGTCTTGATTCCACTTGATAAAAAAGGAGTTTTACCACCCATGAGGATCAAATGTTCCGTCTTTATCGCAGCAAGCATTGACGGTTTTATTGCCCGGCCAGATGGGGATATTGAGTGGCTGCACCGACCGGAATATGAAAGTTCGGGCTTGAATGGCATCACTTATGAAAGCTTCATCGCAACAGTCGACGGGTTGGTCATGGGGCGCAAGACCCTGGAAAAAGTACTGTCCTTTCCAGAGTGGCCCTATGAGGGCACGCCGGTCATAGCGCTTTCTCACAAGACCTTAGAGATTCCTGCGCACCTACAGGGCAAGGTGGAGGTGTTGGCCGCCGATGTGAGCACGCTCGTCGACCAACTGGCCGAGCGCGGCATGAAACATCTTTATATCGACGGCGGCCAGACCATCCAGGCATTTCTTGAAGCAGGCCTGCTCAGTGAGTTGATCATCACCCGCATTCCGATTCTGCTGGGCCAGGGAGTTCCCTTGTTCAGTCACGTCGGTCGTGAATGTGAGCTTCGCCACATCGCTACCTGTACCTCGGACAATGGCTTTGTCCAGAGCCGGTATGCCATCGAGCAGCGTTGACTCGCAACACCGCCACAAACAAAAACGCCCCGAACCAGTCGGGGCGTTTTTATTCATGCAGGCATCAGCCGTCAGTCAGCCAAGCGCCAGGTCGTCCCGCCCTTGCCGTCTTCCAATACCACGCCCATGGCGGTGAGTTGGTCGCGGATGCGGTCGGATTCTGCCCAGTCCTTGTTGGCACGGGCATTCAGGCGGGCCTGGATCAAGGCGTCGACTTCGGCTGCGTCCACACGCCCTTCGGCGCCGGCTTGCAGGAAGTCGTCCGCTTCCATTTGCAACACGCCCAGCACGCTGGCCAGTTCCTTGAGGCGTGCCGCCAGGCCGGCCGCTGCGGCGAGATCGCTCTCGCGCAGGCGGTTGATCTCGCGGACCATCTCGAACAGTACGGCGCAGGCTTCGGGGGTGCCGAAGTCGTCGTTCATCACGGTAGTGAAGCGTTCAACAAACGCCTCGCCACCGGCCGGCGCCACAACCGGCAGGCCTTTCAACGCGTGGTAGAACCGCTCCAGGGCGCCCTTGGCGTCCTTGAGGTTGTCTTCCGAGTAGTTGATGGCACTGCGGTAATGGCTCGATACCAGCAGATAACGCACAACCTCTGGGTGGTACTTTTCCAGCACGTCGCGGATGGTGAAGAAGTTGTTCAAGGACTTGGACATCTTCTCGCCATTGATGCGAATCATGCCGCAATGCATCCACGCGTTGGCGTAGGTCTTGCCGGTGGCCGCTTCGCTTTGGGCGATTTCGTTTTCGTGGTGCGGGAACTCAAGATCGCTGCCGCCGCCATGAATGTCGAACGTCTCGCCCAGGCAGCAGGTGGACATCACCGAGCATTCGATGTGCCAGCCCGGACGCCCGGCGCCCCAGGGTGATTCCCAGCTCGGCTCGCCGGGCTTGGTGCCTTTCCACAGCACGAAGTCCAGCGGGTCTTGCTTGGCTTCGTCGACTTCGATGCGGGCGCCGATGCGCAGGTCTTCGATTTTCTTGCGCGACAGCTTGCCGTAGCCCATGAACTTGGCGACGCGGTAGTACACGTCGCCATTGCCCGGGGCGTAGGCGTAGCCCTTGTCGATCAAGGTCTGGATCATCGCGTGCATGCCCGGGATATGGTCCGTGGCGCGCGGCTCCATGTCTGGTTTGAGGATATTGAGGCGCGCCTCGTCCTCGTGCATGGCGGCGATCATGCGCTCGGTCAGCGCGTCGAACGACTCGCCGTTTTCATTGGCGCGATTGATGATCTTGTCGTCGATGTCGGTGATGTTGCGCACGTACGTCAAGTCGTAGCCGCTGAAACGCAACCAGCGGGTCACCAGGTCGAAAGCAACCATGCTGCGGCCGTGGCCGATGTGGCAGTAGTCGTACACGGTCATGCCGCACACGTACATGCGCACCTTGTTGCCGTCCAGCGGCTTGAAGACTTCTTTGGTCTTGCTGAGCGTGTTGTAGATCGTTAGCACGATGTTTCCCTTAAGACTTGATCACTGGCCCCACGAATCACGCAAGGTCACGGTACGGTTGAATACCGGCTGACCAGGTTTCGAGTCCTTGATATCCGCGCAGAAGTAGCCTTCGCGCTCGAACTGGAAACGGTCTTCCGGTTGTGCGTCGCCCAAAGACGGTTCGGCACGACAACCCGTAAGTACTTGCAGGGAGTCAGGGTTGATGTTGTCCAGGAAGCTGGCGCTGTCTTCGGCCTTCTCGGGATTAGGCGAGCGGAACAGGCGATCGTACAGGCGCACTTCGCACTCGACGCTGGCCGCGGCCGGTACCCAGTGCACCACGCCTTTGACCTTGCGGCCTTCAGGGTTCTTGCCCAGGGTTTCAGGATCGTAGGAGCAACGCAGTTCGACGATGTTGCCATCGGCGTCCTTGATGGCTTCGTCGGCACGGATCACGTAGCTGCCACGCAGGCGCACTTCGCCGTTCGGCTCCAGGCGCTTGTAGCCCTTGGGCGGCTCTTCCATGAAGTCATCGCGGTCGATGTAGATTTCACGGGCGAACGGCAGCTTGCGCACGCCCAGTTCTTCTTTTTGCGGGTGACGCGGCAGTTCGAGGTGCTCGACCTGGTCTTGCGGGTAGTTGGTGATCACGACTTTCAACGGACGCAGCACGCACATGGCGCGTGGGGCGTTCGCGTCGAGGTCCTGACGGATGCTGAACTCGAGCATGCCGTAGTCAACCACGCCGTCGGAGCGGTTGGTGCCGACCATGTCGCAGAAATTGCGGATCGACGCCGGGGTGTAGCCACGACGGCGGAAGCCCGACAGGGTCGACATGCGTGGGTCGTCCCAGCCATGTACGTGCTTCTCATCGACCAACTGCTTGAGCTTGCGCTTGCTGGTGATGGTGTAGTTCAGGTTCAGGCGGCTGAATTCGTACTGACGCGGGTGCGCCGGCACCGGCAGGCTGTCGAGGAACCATTCGTACAGCGGGCGATGGCTTTCGAACTCCAGGGTGCAGATGGAGTGGGTAATGCCTTCGATGGCGTCCGACTGACCGTGGGTGAAGTCATAGTTGGGGTAGATGCACCACTTGTCACCGGTCTGGTGGTGATGGGCGTGGCGGATGCGGTACATGATCGGGTCGCGCAGGTTCATGTTCGGCGAGGCCATGTCGATCTTGGCCCGCAATACACGGGCGCCGTCCGGGAACTCGCCGTCGCGCATGCGGGTGAACCAGTCCAGGTTCTCTTCTACCGAACGGTCGCGGAACGGGCTGTTCTTGCCCGGCTCGGTCAAGGTGCCACGGTATTCCTTGGCCTGCTCAGGCGTCAGGTCGTCGACGTAGGCCTTGCCAGCCTTGATCAGTTCCACGGCCCAGTCGAACAACTGGTCGAAATACTTGGAGGCGTAGCGCACTTCACCGGACCATTCGAAGCCCAGCCACTTGATGTCGCTTTCGATGGCGTCGATGTATTCCTGGTCTTCCTTGGCCGGGTTGGTGTCGTCGAAACGCAGGTGCGTTACGCCACCGAACTCCTGGGCCAGGCCGAAGTTCACACAGATCGACTTGGCGTGGCCGATATGCAGGTAACCGTTGGGCTCAGGTGGGAAACGGGTGACGATCTGCGTGTGCTTGCCCGAATCCAGGTCCGCCTGGATGATCGGGCGCAGGAAATTGACCGGGACGGCAGGTCCGGCCTTGGAATTCGAGGTAGGGTCGACAGTGGGCTTGCTCATAGGATCCTTGAACAGACAGGTACGTGGCCGGGTCGGGCCAGACAAACAAAGGGCTTATCATAGCCGATGCCGTCAAGCACCTGACAGGGCATGGCCAAAAACTGCTGCATTTATTGCATGGGCGGTAAAAAACCACCTCGAAATTCCTGACAGGCACGCTAAACTGCGCGCCTTGGCCGCAGTTTAGCCAACCCGGTAAGGTGCCCAGGCGTCCGAACCCACGAATTCCCTGAAAAGAGTAATGAACATGACTCAAGTCAAACTGACCACCAACCACGGTGACATCGTCATCGAGCTGAACGCCGAGAAAGCGCCGATCACCGTCGCCAACTTCATCGAGTACGTTAACGCCGGCCACTACGAAAACACTGTTTTCCACCGTGTCATCGGCAACTTCATGGTCCAGGGCGGCGGTTTCGAGCCTGGCATGAAAGAAAAGAAAGACAAGCGTCCAAGCATCCAGAACGAAGCGGACAACGGTCTTTCCAACGACAAGTACACCGTCGCCATGGCCCGTACCATGGAGCCGCATTCGGCCTCCGCGCAGTTCTTCATCAACGTGGCTGACAACGGTTTCCTCAACCACAGCGCCAAGACCGTACAGGGTTGGGGCTACGCGGTATTCGGTAAAGTCACCGAAGGCACCGACGTCGTGGACAAGATCAAGGGTGTTTCCACCACTACGAAAAGCGGTCACCAGGACGTACCAGCAGAAGACGTGATCATCGAGAAAGCCGAGATCGTTGCGTGATATTGCTGATTTCAGACTTGCATCTGGAAGAGGAGCGCCCGGACATTACCCGGGCGTTTCTGGATTTACTCCACGGCCGCGCCCGTGGCGCGCAAGCGTTGTACATCCTGGGGGACTTTTTCGAAGCCTGGATTGGTGACGATGGCATGACCCCGTTCCAGCGTTCGATTTGCGCGGCTCTACGTGAGCTGAGCGACAGTGGCACCCAAGTATTCCTGATGCACGGCAACCGGGATTTCCTGATCGGCAAGGCGTTCTGCAAAGCCGCAGGCGCAACGTTGCTCAAGGACCCTACCGTCGTGCAGCTGTATGGCGAGCCCGTGCTGTTGATGCACGGCGACAGCCTGTGTACCCGCGACCTCGGCTATATGAAGCTGCGGCGCATCCTGCGTAATCCCATCGTGCTGTTTATCCTGTGCCACCTGCCCTTGCGCACCCGCCATAAACTGGCGCACAAGCTGCGCAGCGAAAGCCGTGCCCAGGTACGCATGAAGGCCAACGATATTGTCGATGTAACGCCCGAGGAAGTGCCACGGGTGATGCAAGCCTTCGGCGTGCGCACCCTGGTCCACGGCCACACCCACCGCCCGGCCATTCACAAGTTGCAGATTGGCGAGCAGGCGGCCAAGCGCATTGTGCTGGGGGATTGGGACAAGCAGGGTTGGGCGTTGCAGGTGGATGAGCAAGGGTTTCAACTGGCGGCGTTTGACTTCATCAATCCGCAGTTGGCGTTGCCTGGCGCCTGACTTGCAAACAACACGAAGCAAATGTGGGAGCGGGCTTGCTCGCGATAGCGGCGTGTCAGTCGACAATTTAGGTGACTGACACACCGCTATCGCGAGCAAGCCCGCTCCCACATTTTTAACCGCGAACACGTCAAGATCAGTGCCCTGATGCCGCCGGCCCCGCCTTCGCAGTAAACGGCGGCTTGGCCAGCCACACCAACAGGATCAAGCCCATGAACATCCACCCCAGCAGCGTGAAGTAATCCACGGTGGACATCATGTACGCCTGGCTGGTGAGGATCTGGTCCAGTTGCGCGTAGGCCTTGTGCCCCGCACCGCCCAGGGTGTTCAGCGCATCGCGGGTAGCCGAGTCGTACACGCTCATACTCTCGCTCATATAGGTATGGTGCTGGTCCGCGCGGCGAATCCAGATCCAGGTGGTGAGCGATGCCGCAAAGCTGCCGCCCAGGGTCCGCAGGAAGGTCGCCAGGCCTGCGCCGTCGGCGATCTGGTGCGGCGGCAGGTCGGACATCAGGATGCTCAAGGTCGGCATAAAGAACAGCGCCACGCCGATGCCCATGAACAGCTGCACCAGGGCGATATGCTGGAAGTCCACTTCATTGGTGAAGCCGGCGCGCATGAAGCAGCTCAGGCCGATCGCCAGGAACGCCAGGCCGGCCAGCAGCCGCAAGTCGAACTTGTGCGCGTACTTGCCGACAAAGGGCGACATCAGCACCGGCAGGATGCCGATCGGCGCCACCGCCAGCCCGGCCCAGGTCGCGGTGTAGCCCATCTGCGTCTGCAGCCATTGCGGCAGGATCAGGTTGATACCAAAGAACCCGGCGTAGCCCAGCACCAAGACGATGGTGCCGATGCGGAAGTTGCGATGGGCGAACAGGCGCAGGTTGACCACCGGGTGCTTGTCGGTCATTTCCCAGATCACAAACACCGCCAGGGCGATCACCGAAATGGCCGCGCCGATGATGATGAAATTGGATTCGAACCAGTCCAGGTCATTGCCCTTGTCGAGGATGATCTGCAAGGCACCGACCCCGACGATCAAGCTCAGCAGCCCGACATAGTCCATCGGCTGATGACTGGTGACCACCGGGCGTTTCTTGAGCTGCGCACGCACCACCATCACCGCAAATATCCCGATGGGCACGTTGATAAAGAAGATCCACGGCCAGCTGTAGCTGTCGGTAATCCAGCCGCCGAGAATAGGCCCGGCAATGGGCGCGACCACCGTGACCATTGCCAGCAACGCCAAGGCCATGCCGCGCCTGGCGGGGGGATAGACCGCAATCAGCAAGGTTTGGGTCATTGGATACAACGGGCCCGCCACCAAGCCTTGCAGCACGCGAAAGCCGATCAACTCGGGCATCGAGGTGGAGACACCACACAGGAACGAGGCCAGCACAAACAGGACGGTCGCCCACAAAAACAGCTTCACCTCACCAAAGCGCCGGCTCAACCAGCCGGTCAATGGCAGCGCAATGGCATTGCTTACGGCAAAAGAGGTGATGACCCAGGTGCCCTGCTCCGAACTCACCCCCAGGTTGCCGGAAATGGTCGGCAGCGCCACGTTGGCGATAGTGGTGTCGAGCACCTGCATAAAGGTCGCCAGGGACAGGCCAATGGTGGCCATCAGCAAGCTGGGTGGCGTAAACGAGGCGTTATTGCTCATCAGCGTTGTGCTGCCTTGGGCGCGGCCACGCTGTTGTCATGGATCAACTGGGTGATCATCGCGTCGGCCTCGGCCAACTGGCGGTCATACACGGTGGTGGTGAACGAGGCTTTTTGCGGCGGTTGTTGCGCCAGTACCGGGCCACTCTGGTCGTGCAGATTGACTTCCACCTGGGTCGACAAGCCCACCCGCAACGGGTGCTGGGCCAACTCCTGGGCATTGATATGGATGCGCACCGGAACCCGCTGCACGATCTTGATCCAGTTGCCGGTGGCGTTCTGGGCCGGCAGCAAGGCAAAGGCGCTGCCGGTACCGGCGCCGAGGCTGTCGACGGTGCCGCTGTACTTCACGTCGCTGCCGTAGAGATCGGCCTCGATATCCACCGGCTGGCCAATGCGCATCTGGCGCAGTTGGGTTTCCTTGAAGTTGGCGTCGATCCAAAGTTGGTCCAGGGGAATCACCGCCATCAACGCGGTACCCGGCTCGACCCGCTGGCCCAGTTGCACGGTGCGCTTGGCGACGTAGCCGGTGACCGGTGCGATCAGGGTGCTGCGCGCATTGGTCAGGTAGGCCTGGCGCAGTTGCGCGGCAGCGGCCTGCACATCCGGGTGGGACGAAATCACCGTGTCATCCACCAACGCAGTGGAGGTATTGAGTTGCTGTTGCAGGTTGGCCAGTGAGTTGCTCGCCGCACTCAGGGCGTCGCGGGCGTGGGACAGTTCTTCCAGGGAAATCGCGCCGCCCTGGGCGAGGATTCTGCGGCGGTTGAAGTTGTCCTGGGCGGTTTGCACCTGGGCTTTTTGCGCCTGTACCTGGGCTTTCATGCCATCCACATTGCTGTACAAGCCACGCACCTGGCGTACCGTGCGCGCCAGGTTGGCCTGGGCACTTTGCAGGCCGACGGCGGCGTCGTTGGGGTCGAAGTTGATCAGCACCTGGCCTTCGTGGACCAGGTCGCCATCGTCGGCGCCAATGCTGACCACGGTACCGGTGACCAGCGGGGTGATTTCCACCACGTTGCCATTCACGTACGCATCGTCGGTACTTTCGCTCCAACGGCCATACAGCTCGTGCCAGCCCCACACGCCCAGGACGCAAAGGACGACGATCAGCGCCAGGCCCAGCAACATGATTTTGCGTTTGCGCGGGTTGCCGTCGTTGGGTTGGGAGTGTGCGGTGTTGTTTGCTTGGGCAGTAGCCATGACAAGTACCTTGCGTTATTCAGCGCGCGTGACTGGCGTGTTCATTGAGTCCCGACCCGCTGCAACGTGATGGGATCACCCGCAGCGATCAGGATTTTCTTCAGGATGTGCTCCAGGGTCTGCAACTCCCCCGGTTCGAGTGCGCCAGCCAACTGGTTCAGGGCCTGGGCGCCGATCTGCGGCAGCATGTCCGCCAGGCGCTGGCCTTCTGCAGTCAGCACCAGTTGCACCTGGCGCCGGTCCTGCTCGGAGCGCTTGCGCGCCAGCAGGTCTTTTTGCTCCAGGCGGTCGAGCATGCGAGTCATCGAGCCACTGTCCAGGGACAGGTTGCGGCACAGCTCCGCCGGGGTATCGACGCCGAACTGGGCCATGATGATCAACACCTTGAACTGCGCGGCAGTGATGCCGTGGGGTTCCATATGGGTGTCGATGATGCGGTCCTTGAGAATCGCGGCGCGCCCCAGCAACAGCCCGAGATGGCAGTTATGGAAGTTTTCCGGGGTGAAGTGTTCCATCGGGAGTCACCTTATTACTGCCTAGGCAGTGAATGTGTGACGAAATATTACTGCCTAGGCAGCGAATGTCAAATAAATAGTTAGGTTGCTTGGTAATCAGGCGCTGAATGCACCCCAAAAAAATGGTGGGAACTGGCAAGCCAGCTCCCACCATTTGATGTGCCTTTAACCGTCAGAAATCCCGCTTGTAGAAGATATCCAATGAACTGGCCACGCCGCTGGCCACTTCCAGGTACACCCTCTTGCTCAGCAGGTAACGCAAGGCAATGGTGCTGGCCGGTTCGAACACCCCGACCCCGTAACGCAGGCTGAGTTTCTCGGTGATCTTGCCGCTGGCCACCACTGCCGTGTTGGTGCCGCTGCCCTGGGTGTCCAGCTCAAAGTCCTGGATCCCCAGGTTCTTGGCAATGTCCGAGGTCACGCCGGCACTGCCCATCAAGCCCAGGCCCAGTGCCGCTTGCGCCAGCATATTGTTGTCTTCGCCGGTGGTGCTCAACGGACGGCCCAGCACCAGGTAGGACAGCGCCTGCTCCTGGCTCATGGCCGGCTCCGAGAAAATCTGCGTGGTCGGCTGCTCGGCACTGCCGCTCAGGCGGATACCGGCGATCACGTCGTTGGTCTTGCGGATGGCTTCGATATCCAGGTATGGCTGGTCCAGCGGCCCGGCGAACAGCAGGCGCGCACGCCGCACATCCAGCCTCTGGCCATAGGCGCGGTAGCGCCCGTCGTTGAGCCACAGCTCGCCACGGGTGTCCAGGTTATCGCCGATATGCACCTGGCCCTGGACCTTGGCGGTCAGGCCGAAACCGGCAAAGTTGAGCTGGTCCTCGCCCACGACCACGTTGATGTCCATGGCGATGGCCATCGGCGGCTTACCCTCTTCGGTCTGGCTGCCGACGATCACCGTGTCATCCGAGACCTTGACCGTCGATGGCGGCAGTTCGCGCACAGTGATATCACCGCGCGGGATGTGCACATTGCCGGCAATCGCCAACTTGTCGTCCTTGAGCGTGATCTTCAAGTCAGGCGCCACTTCCAGTTCGGCGTAGGGCTCGACCGTGACCGGCAATTGCGAGCCTTGCAGGCTGAGGTCAACGGCCAGGGCCCGGCCCCAGTCGATCTGCCCCTTGAGGCTGCCCTGCCCGGCCTTGCCACTGCGCCAGCCGCCGTTGAGCTGCACGCTTTCGCCGGCGATCAGGGCCTGCACGTTCAGGCCTTCAAGGCTGATGGGCAGTTCGGGCCCGGAAATCTCGCCGGCGATCAGGTTGACGTTGCCGTTGACCTGCGGCGCCAACAAGCCGCCGGAGATGCGCCCGCTGCCATTGAGCTTGCCATTGAGTTTTTCCACCATCGGCACAAACGGCCGCGCTACCGCCAGGTCCAGGCCGGTAAGGCTGAAGTTGCCGGAGATCGGCTTGTTTTTCGCCAGCGGGTTGATCTGCGCCTGCAGCAGCAACTCGCCGAGCTTGCCACCGCGGAAATTCAGCTGGGTATCAATGCGCGTGGGGTTGAGCGTGGTGTCCAGTTTGAGGGTGTCGTAGGGGAAGTCCAGCCACTGGTCCTTGTCCTTGACCCGCAACGTGCCGCCACTGGCATCCACCGCGATCAGGCCTTTAGGGCCGCTGGCCGGCAGGTCGAGCTGGATATCGGCGTTGAGTTTGCCTTGCCAGGCGAAATCCTTGGGCAGCCACTGCGCCAGGCTGTCGATGGGGAACTGCTTGAGGTGATAACGCAGCTTGGGATCGGGCATCAGTCGCTGGTCTTCGCCACACAGGCTGGCGGGCCCGGAGACCCAGCAATGGGCAGCGAAGGTCAGCTTGCCATCGGCCATGCGCTCGATTTTCGCCGGGGCCTGCAGCTTCCAGTCCTGGCCCCCGGCCTGCACCTCGCCACTGGCCAGGCGCCCGCGCCAGTTACCCTTGTCGAGCGTGCCGTCCAGGGCCAGGGCCAGTTTGACCAGGGGGCCCATGAGGTCCAGTTGGACTTTCTGGTTTTTGATGTCGCCCTGGGCGCTGGCGGTCAAGGTACCGAGCTGGGTATCCCCGGCCTGGATGCCGGTGCCCTTGAGGTCGATCTTCGCCCGTTGTGCGTTATCAAGCGTGGCGTCCAGGGTGAGGGCTTGCAGGCGGTTATCTTCAAACACCAGTTGCTGGCCCTTGAGGTCGAGCTTGCCCTGGGGCGCCTTTAGAGTACCGGCCACATCGAGTCGACCGTTGACCTGCCCACGCAGCTGCGGCCACAGCTGGGCCAGGCGTGCGAGCTTGATATCGATCTGCCCGGCCAGGCGCTGTTGCAGGCTGCCGCTGCCATTGATGCGGTTGTCACCCAGGCGGATATCCAGGTTGGCCAGGGTCCACTGCTCGCCCGCGCCTTCGGCCTTGGCGGCCAGCACCGCCGTTTGGCCGCGCAAGCGGCCCTTGAGGTCAAGGTCGGCGTTGAGCTTGAGTTGTTCGTTCTTGAACTCGCCCTTGCTGCGCAGCGGCCCGGCCAGGGTACCGGGCAACTCTGCGACCCAGTACGCCGGGTTCAACGCCGACAGGTCCAGCGCCGTATCCCAGGCGATGCCCTCGGCAAATTGCAGGTTCAAGTGCCCTTCGGCCTTGCCCTGGCCAGCGGTCAATTTCAGCTCGGGCAGGAACACTTGCTTGAGGTCGCCACTGAACGGCGTGACCAGGCTGAATTTGCCGGCCGGGCCATCGAGGTCGGCCTTGAGATTGCCCAGGTAGTTGCCGTCCTTATAGGACACTTCACCGTTGAAGGTGCGTAGCACCACTTGCGGCTCGTCAATCAGCGGATACAGGCGATGCCAGGGGAAGTCCAGCCAGTCGATTTTTGCGTCTGCGCTGAAGCCCTGCTGCCAATCCAGTTGGGCGCTGAGCTTGAGGCTTTGCTTGTCCCCGGCATTCAGGTCCAGGCCGGCGAGCTGCGCGCCCTTGGCATCGACCCGGCCTTGCAGCAACAGGTCAACCGGGCCCTTTTCTGCGGGTAATACAGCCTTGCCCAGCAACTGATAGCCCTTGCCCAGGTCGCCCTTGGCAGTCAGGTCCAGTTGGTTGAGCTGCAAGGTGTCCGGCAAGTCGGCGGCAGGTTTGAAGCCATCGGCGGTGATGCGCAACTCTGCTGGCAGGTTCTCGACCAGGGGTTGCAGCTCGCCGCTAAGTTTGGCCGGCAGGTAGCCCGTGCTGTCGGCGTCGAGCTTGAGGGTCTTGAGCAGATCACCGGTCACGTTCAGCGCCACCGTCCACGGCGCGCCGCCCGGGGCATAGGGCAGGCTCAGGTTGCCAGTCACGGTCAACGGCCAATCGCCCGCGGGGTGCAGCATACCGCTGAGATCCAGCACCAGGTCGTCACGTTGCAGATGTACCGCGTTGATCTGCATGCCCTCGGCTGTCCAGTGCGCGGCCAATTGCAGGCCCTTGAGTTCTTCGCTGCCGTTGAACAGCAGGCTGCCGACGCGCACGTCGCCCAGTTCGATCGCCACGGGCAGGTTCAAGTCCGGCAGGGTAATCGGGCCGCTGCTGTCTTCGGTGCTGGGTGGCAATTGCAGGCTGATCTGCTCCACGTCCAGTTGCCGGATGCACAGGGTCATGCGCAGCAGGCACGCCGGCGACCAGTCGAATTTGGGGGCATTGAGCTCTACGCGGCTGCTGTCTTGTTGCCACAGCACCTGGTCGGCGCTCCATTGCCCACCCAAACGGCCCTGGAAGTTTTCCACGCTCAACCCCGGGACTTGGCCGAGGGCCCAGCGACTGCCGACTTGCGTACCCAGTACGCTCCACACCGCCAGCGGCACCAAGGCAACGACCGCTGCCACACTCAGACCCGCTATTTTCAAACCACGCTTCACAGCTCAGGCCCCATGGAAAAGTGCAAACGAATGCCGCCCGGATCTTCCAGGGCATGGGCCAGGTCAAGACGAATCGGGCCGACCGGAGACACCCAGCGCACGCCGACGCCGACCCCGGTTTTCAGGCTTGGCAACTCAAGGGTGTTAAAGGAGTTGCCCTGGTCGACAAAGGTCGCGATCCGCCATTTTTCGGCGATGGAATATTGATACTCGGCGCTCAAGGCCACCATGTAGCGGCCACCGATGCGGTCGCCCTTGTTGTTTTCCGGGGACAGGGTCTGGTACTCATAGCCACGCACACTTTGGTCGCCACCGGCAAAGAAACGCAGGGACGGCGGCACCGACTTGTAGCCGTTGGTGGCGCTGCCGCCAAACTGCGCGCGGCCGAGGAAACGGTGCTTGTCCCACACGGTGGTCAAGCCCTTGATCATCGCAGTGCCGTACAGCAGGTTGGTGTCAGAGCCCAGCCCTTCCTTGGCCACCTTGGTATCGAACTGCAGGCGATAGCCATTATGCGGGTCGATGCGGTTATCGCTGCGCAGGTAGGAATAGCTGATACCGGGCATCAGCAAATTGCTCAAGCCGGAGTCGTCCCCCAGGCGATATTCTTCGCGCTGCCATTTGAGCGAGATCACCCGTGTCCAGCCGCTGGGCAATTTGCTGTGCCATTCCGGGCCGAGGGTGAGCAGCTTGCTGAGGGTGTCGGTATTGGCCAGCTCTTCATTCTGATAGCCGCCGGCAAAACGCAGCTTGTCGGTGAGCGGCGGATCAAGGGGAATGTCGTACCACAGGCCGACGTTCTGCCGGGGCGCCGACAACTCGGCCTCCCAGCCATAGCTGTGCCCCTGGGGGTTGACCCAGTGCCGTGTCCAGTTGGCCTTGCCACGCGGGCCGACGTCAGTGGAAAAACCCAGGCCCAGGCCCATGGTACGCGGTTTACGGGTTTCCAGTTGGACCGCCACCGGGATCACATCATTGGCCGCCGCTGCCGGGGCGGCATCCACGCGCACGCCCTCGAAATAGCCGCTCGATTGCAGGGCCTGGTTCAGTTCGGCGATCAGTTCGGAATCGTAGGGCGCGCCACTCTTGAACGGCACCATGCGTTGCAACAGCTCTTCATCAAAGGGGGTATCGCCGGCAAAGTTGACCTTGCCGAGGGTGTAGCGCGGGCCGCTGTCGTAGACCAGTTCGATATCGGCCACGCCCGCCTGGGGGTCGACGGACAGTGTCTGACGAGTGAAGCGGCCACTGAAATAGCCGAAGCGCGAGGCCTGGTTCTGGATCAGGCGCTTGGCGTCTTCGTAATGGCCATGGTTGAGTACGGCGCCGGACTTGAGGTCTTTGCTGTCGGGCACACGGAAGGATTTGAGCTCGGCCGCCGGGCCGTCGACGCGAATCGTGACATTGCGTAAATGCACCGGTTCGCCGGGGTCGATGCTGAGGAACAGGCGCGGATTCTTGCCGGGCTTTACCTCACTGGCAATCTGCGGCTGATAAAAGCCCAGTGCCTGGGCGGCCTTGCGCGCCTGCTCCTCGGCACCGCGACTGAAGCGCTGCAAGGCCTCTTCGTCACGCTCGCCAACCCCGCCGATATAGCCTTCGATATTGGCCTTCAGCGCATCGTTTGAAGGCTTGACCCGCACGTCCAGTTCGCTTTGTGCCAAGGCGCCGCAGCTTGTGAACAGCAGGATCAAGCCGCTGGTAATTTTATTTGGAAACTTCATAGGCGCGGATGCTACACGAGCTGAGGAGCACCTTAGAACCTGGAATTGTCTGAATAATTCTGGGTTAAGGCGTTGCAGGTTGTAACACCTGGGGATTCGGGTGAAAAAACACATGCTCCAGAATGGGTCCTACAGCCACCTCTGCCACTTCGGCATACCCCTGGCGTTTGTAGAACTCTAGGTACAGCGGATTGCCGGTATCCAGCACCACCCCTTGTGAATGCGGGTCTTCGGCGCACCAGTTATGCACGGCTTCCAGCAGTTGTTCGCCGTAATGCTTGCCCTGGAATTGCGGGTGGACCCCCAGCAGCGGCAGCACATGCACCGACTCCGATGGCAGGCACGCCAGCACCGCCTGGTGGTATTCGAGGTAGCGCCGGGTGCACCTGAAACCGGTGCTCAGCCACATGCGCAATTGCCAGGCCCAGCTTTCCGTGATGCCCAGGCGCCGTTGCGGCGGGGCAATCAGGGCGATGCCGATCAGGCGGTCATTGACCAGCAGGCCGATGGCCGGCAGTTCCTGGAGAAAGTGCTGCTTGACCAGCTCGCGCACCGTCGCGCGGACCCGCTGCTCGTACCCTGAGCGTTCAGCTTCGAACAGGTAGGCAAAGGTCGGCTCATGCCGATAGGCGTGGTACAGCAGCGAGCGCGCTTCGCGGGAATAGCCGCTATCAAGCAGGTGCACCTGGGCAACGGCGGTCGAGGTGTCGGGCATCAGTCGTATCTCCCCTGGGCGCCACTCAAAAAGGTCGCGCTCTTATTGTTACGAGCCCGGGGCAACGGAGTCGTTCCCTGCCATTGGCTCCCTGAGAGACATTAGCAGCGCATCTGTCCTACCGCCACGCTGGCCCCCGTCCGACTTGTCGGCTAGCATCGCCCTTTTGCCAGACTGGACTGCCGACCATGAAAATCGTCTCTTTTAATATCAACGGGCTGCGCGCCCGGCCTCATCAGCTGGCGGCCCTGATCGACAAACATCAACCCGACGTGATCGGCCTGCAGGAAACCAAAGTCCACGACGAGCAGTTCCCGCTGGCCGAAGTCCAGGCCTTGGGCTATCACGTGTACTACCACGGGCAGAAAGGCCACTACGGCGTCGCCCTGCTCTCGCGCCAGGAACCGCTGGCCCTGCACAAGGGTTTTGCCAGCGACGAAGAGGATGCCCAGCGCCGCTTTATCTGGGGCACCTTCGCCGATGAACACGGCAACCCGATCACCATCATGAATGGCTATTTCCCCCAGGGCGAAAGCCGCGACCACCCGACCAAATTCCCGGCCAAGCAGCGCTTTTACGAAGATCTGCAACACCTGCTGGAGAGCCAGTTCAGCAATGACCAGGCATTGGTGGTGATGGGCGACGTGAATATTTCCCCCGAGGATTGCGACATCGGCATCGGTGCCGACAATGCCAAGCGCTGGCTGAAGACCGGCAAATGCAGCTTCCTGCCGGAAGAACGCGAGTGGATGGCACGCCTGAAGAACTGGGGCCTGACCGACAGCTTCCGTCACCTCAACCCGGACGTGGCGGATCGCTTCAGCTGGTTCGATTACCGCAGCCGCGGCTTTGAAGACGAACCCAAGCGTGGCCTGCGGATCGACCTGATCATGGCCTCCAACGGCCTGTTGCCACGGGTCAAGGATGCGGGTGTGGACTATGAGTTGCGCGGCCTGGAAAAACCGTCGGACCATGCGCCGATCTGGCTGGAACTGAGCTGATCTTTGCGACCACACCATAAAATGTAGGAGCTGGCTTGCCTGCGATGGCGCTGGGGCAGTCGATAGATATGTTGACTGACACACCGCCTTCGCAGGTAAGCCTGCTCCCACATTTGGACCGGCTGGGTGTCAGTCATATTTTGGCAACCTTACTGACTTAATCTGCCCGCACGTCCTTTGGCTTGAGAAGGTGCCGGCATGATGCTGCGCGTTCTGTACCTGCTGACACTTTGCAGCGTTTTTCCTCTTACAGTTTCTGCAACGCCCCTACCCTTTCCCGAACACGGCCCAGCCTTACGCATCCAGGGCTCCAACACCATTGGCGCGGCGTTGGGCCCGGCGCTGGTCAGGGGTTTGCTGGAGCAACAGGGTCTCAAGGCTGTACACAGCGAAACACCCGCCCGCCCCAACGAAGAGCGCCTCGTCGGCACCAGCCCCCAAGGCAAGCGGGTACTGGTCGAGATCGCCGCCCATGGTTCCAGCACCGGCTTTGCCGCGCTGAAACAGGCCGCGGCCGACCTGGCGGCCGCGTCACGCCCGATCAAGGACCGCGAACTGGTGGACCTCGAGCCCCTGGGTGACCTGAAAAGCCCCGGTGCCGAGCAGGTGATCGCGATTGATGGCCTGGCGATCATCCTGCACCCACGCAACCCGCTGCAGGTGTTGACCACCGAACAACTGGCGAGGATTTTCAGCGGCGAGATCAGCACCTGGGAAGCCTTGGGCGGCAGCGGCGGGAAGATCCGCCTGTATGCTCGCGATGATCAATCCGGCACCTACGACACCTTCAAGGAGCTGGTGCTCAGCCGTCGCGGTAAAACCCTCGACAGCACGGCGCAGCGCTTTGAGTCGAGCGAGCAATTGTCCGATGCAGTCAGCCAGGATCCTCAGGGGATTGGCTTTATCGGCCTGCCTTATGTGCGTCAGGCCAAGGCGGTGGCCATCAGCGATGGCGACTCCCAAGCCATGTTGCCGCAGAGCAGCCTGATCGCCACCGAAGACTACCCGCTGTCGCGCCGCTTGTTTTTCTATCTGCCGCCCAACAACAGCAATCCCTGGGCCGAAGCGCTGGTGAACTTTACCCAGAGCGCCCAAGGCCAGGCCATCGTGGCGGCCAATGGCTTTATCGCCCAGCAGGTCCAGGCCATCACCGTGCAGCCACGGGCGCCGATGCCAGCCGACTACCAGGCCATTGCCCGCGAGGCGCAGCGCCTGACGGTGAATTTTCGCTTCGAAGAAGGCAGCGCCAGCCTGGACAACAAGGCGCGCCAGGACCTCGCCCGCGTGGTGGCTTATATAGATAGCCACGATAAACGGGACAAGCGTGTCACGCTGGTGGGGTTTGGTGACGCCAAGGATGATCCGCAACGCGCCGACCTGCTGTCCAAGTTGCGGGCAATGGCGGTACGCCGGGAGTTGGTCAAAAGTGGTGTGGTGTTGCGCGATATTCGCGGCTTCGGCGCCGAGATGCCGGTAGCGGCGAATACCGTGGATGAGGGGCGGATCAAGAATCGCCGGGTGGAGGTATGGGTTTATTGAAACCTGAAGACGGGTGTGGATTGGCCCACCGCACTCGCGGGCAAACCCGCCCCCACGCTGACCGCGTGCGATCACAATGTGGGGGCGGGCTTGCCCGAGATACCGGCGACTCGGTCCTACTGGCCGCTGCGCATCAGTTCTTTAGGCACATATTTGCCAATCTCGAACTTGCCAATCGCCGCCCGGTGCACTTCATCCGGGCCGTCGGCCAGGCGCAGGGTACGTTGCATGGCGTACATGTAGGCCAGCGGGAAGTCATTGGAGACCCCGGCACCGCCATGGATCTGGATCGCCCGGTCAATCACCTTCAGGGCCACATTCGGCGCCACGACCTTGATCTGGGCGATTTCACTTTTCGCCACTTTGTTGCCGACCGTATCCATCATGTAGGCAGCCTTTAACGTCAGCAGGCGTGCCATGTCGATTTCCATCCGCGAGTCGGCGATTTTGTCGATATTGCCACCCAGGCGCGCCAGCGGTTTGCCGAAGGCGGTGCGGCTGACCGAACGCTTGCACATCAACTCCAGGGCCCGTTCAGCCATGCCAATCGAGCGCATGCAGTGATGGATACGGCCCGGGCCAAGGCGCCCCTGGGCAATTTCAAAGCCGCGGCCTTCACCCAGCAGGACGTTTTCGTACGGCACACGCACGTTGTCAAACAGGACTTCGGCATGCCCATGGGGCGCGTCGTCGTAGCCGAACACCGGCAGCGGCCGGACGATTTTCACCCCAGGCGCATCCACCGGTACCAGGATCATCGAGTGCTGCTGGTGGCGCGGCGCATCCGGGTTGCTCAGGCCCATGAAGATCAGGATCTTGCAGCGCGGGTCGCACGCGCCGGAGGTCCACCACTTCTTACCGTTGATCACCCACTCGTCACCCTGGCGCTCAGCGCGGGCGGCCATGTTGGTGGCGTCGGAAGACGCCACATCGGGTTCGGTCATGGCGAACGCCGAACGGATCTCGCCACGCAGCAGCGGCTCCAGCCAGCGTTGTTTCTGCTCTTCGTTGGCGTAGCGCACCAGCACTTCCATATTGCCGGTGTCGGGTGCCGAGCAATTGAACGGCTCCGGCCCCAGCAGGGAGCGGCCCATGATTTCGGCGAGCGGCGCGTATTCCAGGTTGGTCAGGCCAGCGCCCAGTTCGGATTCCGGCAGGAACAGGTTCCACAGGCCTTCAGCCTTAGCCTTGGCCTTGAGCTCTTCCATAATCGCAGTGGGCTGCCAGCGGTCACCTTTGCTGACCTGGCGTTCAAACACCGGCTCGGCGGGGTAAACGTAAGCATCCATAAACGCGGTGACGCGTTCACGCAGTTCCTGAACCTTGGGCGAATAGGCAAAATCCATGAGCAGCTCCCTTCTTGGAGAGGTTGTTTAGGTCATGCAAACGATGCTAGAACAGCGCTGATAATTTACCTAGCCTATTCTCGGCGTGTATTAACATTCATCACCGATATATGATCGGCGTATGAAAACCTAACAAGAAGAGCGCAACGAAATGAATCTGAGCAAGGTCGACCTCAATCTTTTCATCGTCTTTGACGCGATCTACACCGAAGCCAACCTGACCCGTGCCGGACAGATCGTGGGCATCACCCAGCCGGCCGTATCCAACGCCCTGGCACGCCTGCGTGAGACCTTCAACGACCCGCTCTTCGTGCGGACCGCCCAGGGCATGGTGCCGACCCCCATGGCCCAGAACATCATTGGCCCGGTGCGCAATGCCCTGTCGTTGCTGCGGGTATCGGTGCAAGAGAGCCGGATCTTCAACCCGTTGCAAGCGGCCAAGACCTACCGCATCAGCATGACCGACCTCACTGAAGCGGTGATCCTGCCGCCGCTGTTCCAGCGCCTGCGCCGCCTGGCGCCCACGGTGATCATTGAGAGTTTCCTGTCCAAACGTCGGGAAACCACCAAGGAACTGGCCGCCGGACGCCTGGATTTCGCAGTGGACGCGCCGCTCAACACCGACCCGCAAGTGCGCCACGTCAAGCTGATGGAAGACCGCTACGTGTGTGCCATGCGCAAGGGCCACCCGATGGCGGGCAAGGAAAAGTTCAGCCTCGATGACTACCTGTCGCTGACCCATATCCATATTTCCAGCCGGCGCAATGGCCTGGGCCACGTCGACCTGGCCCTCGGCAAAATGGGGATCCAGCGCAAGATCGCCCTGCGCTCCCAGCATTACCTGATGGCTTCCCAGGTGTTGCAGCAGACCGATATGGTAATGACCGTGCCCGAGCGCTTTGCACGGCGTAACGAGCTGCACTCGTTCAACCTGCCGGTCAATGATGTGCCGCCGGTGGAAACCCACCTGTACTGGCATGAAAGCACTGACCAGGACCCCGCCAACCGCTGGATGCGCGAGCAGATGATCGAGTTGTGCCAGCAGGTTACGGCGCGTGAGAAGAAGTTGGATAACGCGTAGGCGGTGATTTGCTTGACGTTTACGTCAAGCAGCCATTAGCGTAGCGCCAAGACCCTCCTTGAGCGCCACCATGAGCACGACCTACAGCATCTCCGACCTGGCCCGCGAGTTGGACATCACCACCCGGGCCATTCGTTTCTATGAAGAACAGGGCCTGCTGCGCCCCGAGCGCCGGGGCCAGGAGCGTATCTATTCGCCCCGGGACAAAGTCAGCCTGAAGCTGATCCTGCGGGGCAAGCGCATCGGTTTTTCCCTGGCCGAATGCCGCGAACTGATCGAACTCTACGACCCCAGCAGCGGCAATCAAAAGCAATTGCACAGCATGCTGGCAAAAATCAGCGAACGCCGTGAGCAGTTGGAACAGCAGTTGCTGGACATCGAGCAGATGAAACTGGAACTGGACACCGCCGAAGAACGTTGCACCCAGGCCCTGGAACAGACGATCCAGAGCCAGGTCGGCCAACCCCAATAAAAAGGTAGATCCCATGTCTCTCCCCTCTCAGGTGCGCCTGATCGAAGTCGGCCCGCGCGACGGTCTGCAAAACGAAGCCCAGCCCATCAGCGTGGCCGACAAGGTGCAACTGGTCGACGCCCTCAGCGCGGCGGGCCTGGGCTATATCGAAGTCGGCAGTTTTGTCTCGCCCAAGTGGGTACCGCAGATGGCCGGCTCGGCCGAAGTGTTTGCGCAGATCCAGCGCAAGCCGGGCGTGATCTATGGCGCGTTGGCGCCGAACCTGCGGGGCTTCGAGGACGCGCTGGCGGCCGGGGTCAAGGAGGTCGCAGTATTTGCAGCGGCGTCCGAGGCGTTTTCCCAGCGCAATATCAACTGCTCCATCAGCGAGAGCCTGGAGCGCTTTGCACCCATCATGGCGGCGGCACAACAGCACGGCGTGAGTGTGCGCGGCTATGTGTCCTGTGTCTTGGGTTGCCCCTATGAAGGTCAGGTCGCCCCGGAGCAAGTCGCTGCGGTGGCCCGCGAGCTGTATTCCATGGGCTGCTATGAAGTATCCCTGGGCGACACCATCGGCACCGGCACCGCAGGCGCTACGCGGCGCATGTTCGAGGTAGTGGGCAAGGACGTGCCACGGGCAAAGCTCGCCGGACACTTCCATGACACCTACGGCCAGGCCATCGCCAATGTCTACGCCAGCCTGCTGGAGGGTATCCAGGTGTTCGACAGCTCTATCGCAGGCCTTGGCGGCTGCCCCTATGCCAAGGGCGCCAGCGGTAACGTGGCCACCGAGGACGTGCTCTACCTGCTCGACGGCCTGGGCATCGAAACCGGTATCGACATGGACAAGTTGATTGTGGCGGGCCAGCAGATCTGTACGGTCCTGGGCCGCCCCACCGGCTCACGCGTGGCCAAGGCCCGTAGCGCCCGTTGAGTAGCGCTCCTGCTCCGATGTGTTACCTCGCGGCTACACATCGGGTAACACGGGAACATATTTTGTCGCATTCTCTGAAGTAAATTTCCTACTAAAAAATCAAACCATTGATTTTAAAGGACTTTTAAAAGTTGGCACGGCTTCTGCTATCTCTATGGCATAACAAGAATAAAAAGCACCAAACCTAATAAAAATAAGACGTAACGACTCTGACATAACAAAAACAACACGGCAGAGACGCAGCTAACAGATTTTTTTGGAGAAGATGTGCTTCGCAGGGTACGGCGCAAGCCGCCACTCGCAACCGGGCAGAGAACAATAAAACTACCTCAAGGTAGCTACCCACTGGTTGGATCGCGTGCGAAGAAGCAGATCAGCGCTCAAAAAAATACGTTTGCTCTTGACCCCGGATGGGGGTCGCCAAAAACAGCGGTAAAGGGCCACGGTTGCCAAAAACAACAATAGACCGCCCCTCAATAATAAAAAAAGAGCACGTAACAACAAATTAAAGGGGAGCTTCGGCTCCCCTTTGTGCTGTCTGGGTGAAAACCATTGCGCGGTACATGCAAAGGCAAATGTGGGAGCGGGCTTGCCCGCTCCCACATTTTTGATCGGCGCCAGATCTCAGTCTTCGCTACGCAGTTGCTCGATGGTGATCTCACGCATGCGAAACTTCTGAATCTTCCCCGTCACGGTCATCGGAAATTCTTCGACAAAGCGGAAATGCTTCGGCGTCTTGAAGTGTGCAATGCGCCCCTTGCACCAGGTTTGCAGTTCCAGCTCGTTGGCCACGTGCCCGGGGTGAAACTTGATCCAGGCCACGATCTCTTCGCCATAACGCTCATCGGGAATGCCGATGATCTGCACATCCGCCACCGCCGGATGGGTGAAGAAGAACTCCTCCAACTCCCGTGGGTACACGTTCTCGCCACCGCGAATGATCATGTCCTTGTTGCGCCCGGCGATGCACACATAACCCTGCTCATCCATGGTCGCCAGGTCGCCGGTGTGCATCCAGCCGGCGTCGTCGATGGCTTCGCGGGTGCCTTCAGGGTTGTTCCAGTAGCCGAGCATCACGCTGTAGCCTCGGGTACACAACTCGCCAATCTGCCCACGCGGCACGGTGTTACCGGCCTCGTCGATGATTTTGCTTTCCAGTTGCGGCTGGGTCCGCCCGACCGTGGTCACGCGCCGCTCCAGATCGTCATCCGCGCCGGTCTGCAGGGAAACGGGACTGGTCTCGGTCATGCCGTAGGCAATCTGCACCTCGCTCATATGCAAGTCGCTGATGACCCGGCGCATCACCTCTATCGGGCAGGTGGAGCCGGCCATGATCCCGGTGCGCAGGCTCGACAGATCGAACGTGCTGCGTTGCGGATGATCGAGCACCGCAATAAACATCGTGGGTACGCCGTACAGGCCGGTGGCGCGCTCTTCGGCCACGGCGGTCAGGGTCAGCAGTGGGTCGAAGCCGTCATTGGGATAGATCATGGTGGTGCCATGGGTGATGCAGCCCAGGTTACCCATGACCATGCCAAAGCAATGATAGAGCGGCACCGGGATCACCAGGCGATCCTGCGCGGTCAGGCCCAGGCTTTCGCCAACCATGTAACCGTTATTGAGGATGTTGTGGTGACTGAGGGTGGCGCCCTTGGGGAAGCCCGTGGTGCCGGAGGTGTACTGGATATTGACGGCTTGATCGAAGTGCAGGCTGGCCTCGCGGTGCTGCAATTGTTCCGGGGGTGTCCCCGTCCCCAGGGCCGACAATTGCGACCAGGGCATGAACCCCGAGGGCGGTCGCGCATCCAGGCTGATCACCCCGCGCAGTTCCGGCAATAGATCACAGTGCAACTGGCCAATGCCCTGCTCCGCCAGTTCCGGCACCAGCGCCTGCAGCATGCCGTGGTAGTCGGAGGACTTGAACGAACCGGCACAGATCAACCACTGGCAACCCGACTGCTTGAGCACGTATTCCAGCTCGCTGCTGCGGTAGGCCGGGTTGACGTTGACCAGAATCACCCCGAGCTTGGCGCTGGCCACCTGGCTGATGCACCACTCGGCACAGTTCGGCGCCCAGATGCCGAGGCGATCCCCGGCCTGCAACCCCAGCGCCAGCAGCCCGCGTGCATGCAGGTCCACGGCTCCGGCCAGCTGCCGCCAGGTGTAGCGCAGCTGCTGATGGCGCACCACCAGGGCCTCGCCCTCCGGGTACTGCGCCACCGTGCGGTCAAATGCCTGGCCGATGGTCATGGCCAGCAAGGCCTTGTCCTGTGGGCCACGGCTGTAGCTCTGATTCGGTTGATCCATGACGACCCCTATTGTCTTTTTTGTAGGTGGACGGTGCGCCGGTCAGGCGCGAGCTTGACGTTAACGTAAGCTACGATTGACAGTCATGCAACGCAAGTTTACGTTAACGTAAAGGTGATCGCCCAATGGCGTCGCCAGCCCCACAACAATAATGTTTATAGGTGCCCCTCCATGAGTTACCCGACCCTGAATTTCGCCCTCGGTGAAACCATCGACATGCTGCGCGACCAGGTGCAGGCCTTCGTGGCCAAGGAGCTGGCGCCACGGGCAGCGCAGATTGATATCGACAACCTGTTCCCCGTGGATATGTGGCGCAAGTTCGGTGACATGGGCCTGCTGGGCATCACCGTGCCGGAAGAATACGGCGGTGCCGGTCTGGGTTACCTGGCCCACGTGGTGGCCATGGAAGAAATCAGCCGCGGCTCGGCCTCGGTGGCGTTGTCCTACGGGGCGCACTCCAACCTGTGCGTCAACCAGATCAACCGCAACGGCACTCATGAACAGAAACTCAAGTACCTGCCCAAGCTGATCAGCGGCGAACACATTGGCGCCCTGGCCATGAGCGAACCGAATGCGGGCTCCGATGTGGTGTCGATGAAGCTGCGCGCCGACAAACGCGGCAGCGTGTATGTGCTCAACGGCAGCAAGACCTGGATCACCAACGGTCCTGATGCCCACACCTATGTGATCTACGCCAAGACCGACCTGGAAAAAGGCGCCCATGGTATTACCGCGTTTATTGTCGAGCGCGACGCCAAGGGCTTCAGCCGCAGCAACAAGTTCGACAAGCTGGGCATGCGCGGCTCCAACACCTGCGAGCTGTTTTTCGATGACGTCGAAGTGCCCGAAGAAAACATCCTCGGCGTGCTCAATGGCGGGGTCAAAGTGCTGATGAGCGGCCTGGACTACGAGCGTGTGGTGCTCTCCGGCGGCCCTACCGGGATCATGCAGGCCTGCATGGACCTGATCGTCCCCTACATCCACGACCGTAAGCAGTTCGGGCAGAGCATCGGCGAATTCCAGCTGATCCAGGGCAAAGTTGCCGACATGTACACCCAGCTCAACGCCAGCCGCGCCTACCTCTATGCGGTGGCCCAGGCCTGCGAGCGCGGCGAAACCACGCGCAAGGACGCCGCCGGGGTGATTCTGTACAGCGCCGAACGCGCAACACAGATGGCCCTCGATGCGATCCAGATTCTCGGCGGCAATGGCTACATCAATGAATTCCCCGCAGGCCGTCTGTTACGTGATGCCAAGCTGTATGAAATTGGCGCGGGCACCAGTGAGATCCGACGCATGTTGATTGGTCGCGAACTGTTTAACGAAACCCGCTGAGGGAGTGCACCATGGCCACCCTGCACACCCAACTCAACCCGCGCTCGGCGGAATTCGCCAGCAACAGCGCGGCGATGCTCAAACAGGTCGATGCCTTGCACACCCTGCTCGCCCAGGTCCAGCAAGGCGGCGGCAGCAAGGCCCAGGAGCGTCATACCTCCCGTGGCAAGCTGCTGCCGCGCGAGCGTATCAACCGCCTGCTCGACCCGGGCTCGGCGTTCCTCGAACTCAGCCAACTGGCGGCGTATCAGGTCTACGGTGAAGAGGTACCGGCCGCGGGCGTGATCGCCGGGATCGGCCGGGTCGAAGGCGTCGAATGCATGATCGTCGCCAACGATGCCACGGTAAAAGGCGGTTCCTACTACCCGCTGACCGTGAAAAAACACCTGCGCGCCCAGACCATCGCCGAACAGAACCGCCTGCCCTGCATTTACCTGGTGGACTCCGGCGGCGCCAACCTGCCGCGCCAGGACGAGGTGTTCCCCGACCGCGAGCACTTTGGGCGGATTTTTTTCAACCAAGCCAATATGAGCGCCCAGGGCATTCCGCAGATTGCCGTGGTGATGGGCTCCTGCACGGCGGGTGGCGCTTATGTACCGGCGATGGCCGATGAAGCGATCATGGTGCGCCAGCAGGCCACCATCTTCCTCGCCGGGCCTCCACTGGTGAAGGCGGCCACCGGTGAAGTGGTCAGCGCCGAAGACCTTGGCGGTGCCGATGTGCACTGCAAGATCTCCGGGGTGGCCGACCATTACGCCGACAGCGACGAACATGCCCTGGCCCTGGCCCGTCGCAGCATCGCCAACCTCAACTGGCGCAAACAGGGGCAGTTGCAACAGCGCACGCCGGTCGCGCCGTTGTATCCCAGCGAAGAGCTGTATGGGGTGATCTCGGCCGACGCCAAGCAACCGTTCGATGTACGCGAAGTGATTGCGCGACTGGTGGACGGCTCGGTCTTCGATGAATTCAAGGCGCTGTTCGGCACCACGCTGGTCTGCGGCTTTGCCCATTTGCATGGCTACCCCATCGCGATCCTCGCCAACAACGGGATCCTCTTCGCCGAAGCGGCGCAAAAAGGCGCGCACTTTATCGAGTTGGCCTGCCAGCGCGGGATTCCCCTGCTGTTCTTGCAGAACATCACCGGCTTTATGGTTGGGCAGAAATACGAAGCCGGCGGCATCGCCAAGCACGGCGCCAAGCTGGTCACGGCGGTGGCCTGCGCCAAGGTGCCGAAATTCACAGTGATCATCGGCGGCAGCTTTGGTGCCGGTAACTATGGGATGTGCGGGCGCGCCTACGACCCGCGCTTTTTGTGGATGTGGCCCAACGCCCGCATTGGCGTGATGGGCGCCGAACAGGCCGCCGGCGTGCTGGTGCAGGTCAAGCGCGAACAGGCCGAGCGCAGTGGCCAGGCGTTCAGCGCCGAGGACGAAGCGCAGATCAAGCAGCCGATCCTCGACCAGTACGAAACCCAGGGCCACCCTTACTACTCCAGCGCCCGCCTGTGGGATGACGGCGTCATCGACCCTTTGCAGACCCGTGACGTGCTGGCCCTGGCCTTGTCCGCCGCGCTGAATGCCCCCATCGAGCCGAGCCGCTTCGGCGTGTTCCGCATGTAATTGGAGCTGCACCCATGAGCGATTTCAACACTGTTGAACTGGTCAACGACCCCCGTGGCTTTGCCACGCTGTGGTTGAGCCGGGAAGAGAAGAACAACGCGTTCAACGCCGAAATGATCCGCGAGCTGATCATTGCCCTGGACCAGGTCCAGGCCGATGCCGCGCTGCGTTTTCTGGTCGTGCGCGGGCGCGGCAAGCATTTCAGCGCCGGCGCGGACCTGGCCTGGATGCAACAGTCGGCCGAACTGGATTACCACACCAACCTCGACGACGCCCGCGAATTGGCGGAGTTGATGTACAACCTGGCCAAGCTGAAGATCCCGACACTGGCGGTGGTCCAGGGCGCGGCCTACGGCGGCGCCCTGGGCCTGATCAGTTGCTGCGACATGGCCATTGGCGCCGAGGATGCGCAGTTCTGCCTGTCGGAAGTACGCATCGGCCTCGCGCCGGCGGTCATCAGCCCGTTTGTGGTGCAGGCGATTGGCGAGCGCGCGGCACGCCGCTATGCCCTGACCGCAGAACGCTTCGACGGTCAGCAAGCCCAGGCCATCGGGCTATTGGCGCAAAGCTACCCGCTGGATGCGCTGGATCAGCACGTCGAGCAATGGATCGCCAACCTGCTGCTCAACAGCCCGGCCGCCATGCGCGCCAGTAAGGATTTGTTGCGCGAAGTGGGTAATGGCGCCCTGACTCCGGCGTTGCGCCGTTACTGCGAAAACGCCATCTCGCGCATCCGCGTCAGCGCCGAGGGCCAGGAAGGCTTGCGCGCATTTTTGCAAAAGCGTGCGCCCAGTTGGCAGTCCCAGGAGCCACGTTCATGAGTGCACCGTTGATTACCTGCGTACTGGTGGCCAACCGGGGCGAAATCGCCTGTCGGGTCATGCGCACGGCCAAGGCACTGGGCATGACCACCGTTGCCGTGCACAGCGCCACGGACCGCGATGCGCGCCACAGCCGAGAAGCCGATATCCGGGTGGACCTGGGCGGCAGCAAGGCCGCCGACAGCTACCTGCAGATCGACAAACTGATCGCCGCGGCCAAGGCCAGCGGCGCCCAGGCGATTCATCCAGGCTATGGTTTTCTTTCCGAAAACCCACGCTTTGCCCGAGCGATTGAAGAGGCCGGGCTGATTTTCCTTGGCCCGCCCGCCTCGGCCATTGATGCCATGGGCAGCAAGTCGGCGGCCAAGGCATTGATGGAAACCGCTGGCGTGCCGCTGGTGCCGGGTTACCACGGTGCCGGCCAGGATCTGGAAACCTTCCGCCAGGCCGCCGCGCGCATTGGCTACCCGGTGCTGCTCAAGGCCACGGCGGGCGGCGGCGGCAAGGGCATGAAAGTGGTCGAGGACGAAAGCCAACTGGCCGAAGCCCTGGCCTCGGCCCAGCGCGAGGCGCTGTCGTCGTTTGGCAATGCGCAGATGCTGGTGGAGAAGTACCTGATCAAGCCCCGCCACGTGGAGATCCAGGTGTTTGCCGACCAGCACGGCCATTGCCTGTACCTCAATGAACGCGACTGCTCGATCCAGCGTCGCCATCAAAAGGTCGTCGAAGAAGCACCGGCCCCCGGCCTCAGCCCTGCCCTGCGCCAGGCCATGGGCGAGGCAGCGGTGCGTGCCGCACAGGCGATTGGCTATGTGGGCGCCGGCACCGTGGAGTTTCTGCTGGATGCGCGCGGTGAGTTTTTCTTTATGGAAATGAACACTCGCTTGCAGGTAGAACACCCGGTGACCGAGGCCATCACCGGCCTGGACCTGGTGGCCTGGCAGATTCGCGTGGCGCAAGGCGAGCCGCTGCCCATGACCCAGGAGCAGGTGCCGTTGCGCGGCCACGCGATTGAAGTGCGGCTGTATGCCGAAGACCCGGCCAATGACTTTTTGCCGGCCACCGGGCATCTGGCGCTGTACCGCGAATCGGCGCCTGGCCCGGGACGGCGGGTGGACAGTGGCGTCGAGCAAGGGGACGACGTCTCGCCCTTCTACGACCCGATGCTTGGAAAACTGATTGCCTGGGGCGAGGACCGCGAACAGGCGCGCCTGCGCCTGTTGAGCATGCTCGACGAGTTTGCGGTCGGCGGCTTGAAGACCAACCTGGGCTTCTTACGGCGCATCATCGGCCATCCCGCCTTTGCCGCAGCGCAATTGGATACCGGGTTTATCCCGCGTTATCAGGAGCAACTGCTGCCTGCCGCCAGTGCGTTGAGTGATGAGTTCTGGCAGGCGGCCGGTCATGCTTTCATGCAAAGCCAGCCCTCCCGCCTGCGGCAGGACGATCCTGCCTCGCCGTGGGCTGCAACCCTGGGCTTTCGTGCGGGCCTGCCTGCCGAAACATCCCTGCATTTGAGCAGTGACGGCCAGGATCGCCTGGTAACACTGCAAACCAGCACCGCGCCGCAACTGCGTGGCGAACAATTGCTGATCGAGGATGCTGGCATCCGCCGTTCGCACTTGGCCGTGCGCCATGGGCAGACGCTGTTCCTGCGCTGGCAAGGTGAGATGCGCAGCGTGACGCTGTTTGACCCGATCGCCGCCGTCGATGCCGGACAAGCCCATCAGGGCGGCCTGAGCGCACCCATGAACGGCAGCATCGTGCGGGTGCTGGTGGAAGTCGGGCAGACGGTGGAGGCCGGTGCGCAACTGGTGGTGCTTGAAGCGATGAAGATGGAGCACAGCATCCGCGCGCCCCACGGAGGCGTGATCAAGGCACTGTATTGCCAGGAAGGCGAAATGGTCGGCGAAGGCAGCGCCTTGGTGGAGCTGGAAGCCCAGGCCTAGAACTTCACCGTGGCCTGTACCACCACGCCGATGATCCGGCAGTCATCGGTGAGCAGGGCTTTGGGGTAGGTCGGGTTGAGCGGCACCAGGTAACGCTGGCCGCTTTCCTCGATCAACTTGCGAAAGGTCGCCTGGCTGCTGCCGGCCCATTGGGCCACCACCAATGTACCGGGCTCGGCTTCGCGGGCCGGGTCCACCAGGATCATCATCCCTTCGGCAATACTCGGCCCACTGGGCGCGGTCATCGCATCGCCGCTCACCTGGAGCCAGAACGCCTCGCCGTCGGCCTCGTAATCGCTCGCCTCAAAACGCGTGGCGCCATAGGCTGGCCGCTGTTCGTGCACCTGGCAGGGGTGTTTCCAGTCGGTCACAGGGTAACGAAAATACGGATTGTATTGAGTGACCGGCGCGGCATCGTCGTTCGCCGGGGCGTCGCTTTTTTCGCGGATCACCAGCACCGTCTCCAGATAGCCCAGGCCCAGCTCTTCGAGCACCCGGTTCATATCGGCGAGGCTGGGCACCCGGCGCTTGCCCAGCCAGTGGCCAATGCCGCCCTGGGACATGCCCAAGCGTGCGGCCAGTTGATGCTGCGTGACCTTGCGGGCCTTCATGTTGGCTTTGACCAACGCTATCCATTTATCCATGGGCCACACAATACCGGATGAATTCAGGGCGACAATAAACAGTTTGTAGTAATCAATCAAATGACATAAATACAGATCGTATTATTATCAACCCCACCTGTTCACCTTCCCACCCAGAGCACCGACCTCATGACCACTACCCTGGATCACCTGCCTGGCACACCTGATGACGATGAAATAAAGTTCTTGCAGGGCAGCGAAGCCGCCCGACGCGCACTGGACTACTACTTGAAAGAGGACACGGAGCCAGTGGACGATGTGGCCTTTTTCGAGGCCAACCCCCATGTCAGCAGCGAAGAAGCCCTGGTGCATGCCTCGGACCTGCTGCGCAGCGCCGCCGCCATCGCGTATGAGTTGGCGAACAACAAGCTGGGGGGCACCCGAGACCTGGCGTTTTCAGTGGTGTATTTGATTGATATGGCCAAGGCCATGCTGGAGCGTCCACTGCAACTGGCAGGCGGCAAAGCCTCATAGCCAGATAGGCGTGCAGGAACAGAAGGAAAAATATTTCTATCAGACGGATAAAAACATTTGACTTGCAAATGATAATGATTATTATTGCAAGCAGCTGGTCGCGAGATCAGTCGATAGGCCAAGAGACCTTAGGTCGGACTCTTGGAATATCTCCTCATCAGGCTAATCACGGTTTTTGACCCGGCTCTTTGGCCGGGTCTTTTTTTTGCCAGTTATTCTGGCGTGGCTTCAGGCTAATGAAGACTGTGTGTTGCTCGATGGCGCGCATGGTAGCAAAAGACAATCACCGAAAGAAAGCCGATCAAGCGCTCTGGCCCGCTTCTTTCCAAGATAGCACTTGAGAATCAATCTCACAGACTCTAAGCTGCGGCTGCGTCAAGGATGACGCCCCCTCCCTTTTCGCAATAATTTGCGTCCAGACTTTACCCCGCGTCTGTGTAAACTGCCCGCCACAACTCTCATATTCAGGCAATCAGACTATGACCGTGGCCTTGACCTCCATCAAAATCAGCACCGACTTCGACAGTGGCAATATCCAGGTGCTCGACACCAGCGATGCCCATCAGTTACTGCTGGCGATCAAACCTGATACCCGCAGCCAGCACTTCCAATGGTTTCACTTCAAGGCCGAAGGCATGCACATTGGTCATACCCATACCTTTCGCCTGAGCAACGCCGGCCAGTCCTCCTACAAACATGCCTGGAGCGGTTACAACGCTGTGGCGTCCTACGACCACATCAATTGGTTCCGGGTGCCGACGCGCTTTGATGGCGAAACCTTGCACATCGAACTGCAGGCCGAGCAAAAACACGCCTGGCTCGCCTACTTCGAACCCTACAGTCGCGAGCGACACGCCTGGTTGATCGAGCAGGCACTGAACCGCGCCGGTACGCAATTGCTGGCCACCGGCAAGAGTGTCGAAGGCCGTGATATTCCCCTGCTACGCCGTGGCAAGGGTGACGCCGGGCAGCGCAAAGTGTGGATCATTGCGCAGCAGCACCCTGGCGAGCATATGGCCGAGTGGTTTATGGAAGGCATCATCGAGCGCCTGCAGCAGGAAGGTGATGCTGAACTGAAAAAACTCCTGGCATCCGCCGACCTGTACCTGGTGCCGAACATGAACCCGGATGGCGCGTTCCACGGTCACTTGCGCACCAACGCCATGGGCCAGGACCTCAATCGCGCCTGGCAAAGCGCAAGCCAGGAACAGAGCCCGGAAGTGCTGTTCGTCCAGCAGCAAATGGAAAAATATGGCGTCGACCTGTTCCTGGATATCCACGGCGACGAAGAAATCCCCTACGTATTCACCGCAGGGTGTGAAGGCAACCCCGGCTATACCCCGCGTATCGAGGCCCTGGAAAAACACTTTCGCAGCCACTTGAGCGAACTGACCCGCGACTTCCAGACCACCCATGGCTACACCCGCGACTTGCCGGGCCAGGCCAATATGACCTTGGCGTGCAACAGCGTGGGCGAGAAATTCGATTGCCTGTCCCTGACCCTGGAAATGCCGTTCAAGGACAACGACGATGCGCCCGATCCACGCACCGGCTGGTCCGGCAAACGCTCCCGGCAACTGGGCAAGGACGTGCTGAGCACCGTGGCGGACATGGTCAACGTACTGCGCTGACCCTGCCCCAATAAGCGCCGTTAACCCTCAGCCTCGGACTGCGCCGCCACTCGCACGCAGTCCAGCGGCCCAAGCACCCGGCCATCTGCCGCCTGCACGTGCAAAGCCTGCAGCGGCTGTCCGTGCTCACGGTCCAACAGCACCGAATGGGCCTCGCCCTCGGCGTAGAAAAACCCCTCGCCCCATTGCCGCAACCCAATGATCACGGCAAACAGCCCCCTGCCCTTTTCCGTCAACACATACTCCTGATAAGCACTGCCATCCGAGGCCGGGACAATCTCGAAAATCCCGTGGCCGACCAGGCTGCGCAAGCGTGCCGAAAGAATATTCTTGGCCATACCCAGGCTGCGCTGAAACTCGCCAAAACGGCGGATGCCGTCGAATGCATCGCGAATGATCAACAGCGCCCAGCCATCGCCAATTGCCTCCAGCGAGCGCGCCACCGGGCATTCGGCACTTTCAAAGCGGGTGAGTTTGACCATGGATAACGCCTGCCTGACAAAAAAAATGTAGTTGCAATATAAAACCAGAACACCTACCGTACAACTGGTTTTATTTAACAACCACAATGAGAACTCAGCATGCCCCAATCATCGTTAAGCGGCGCCGTGGTGCTGCTGTTCGCCATTGCCTGCGGCCTGTCGGTGGCAAACGTCTATTACGCCCAACCCCTGCTGGATGCCATGGCCACGACGTTCGCCATGGACCCCGCCACCGTCGGCATCGTGATCAGCCTGACCCAGGTCGGCTATGGCCTCGGTTTATTACTGCTGGTGCCGTTGGGCGATCTGCTCAACCGTCGGCACTTGATCGTCGGCCAGTTACTGCTGTCCACCGGCGCGGTATTGCTGGTCGCCCTGTCCAACAGCAGCGTGGGGTTTCTGGCTGGCCTGTTGCTGACGGGCTTGCTCGCCGTGGTGGCCCAGGTATTGGTGGCCTACGCCGCAAACCTGGCGCGTCCCGAGCAGCGGGGGCATGTGGTGGGCCTGGTGACCAGTGGCATCGTGGTTGGCCTGCTGCTGGCGCGCACGGTGTCCGGGCTCATGGCGGACCTGGCCGGCTGGCGCTCGGTGTACCTGCTGTCGGCTGGCTTGACGTTGCTGATGGCGCTGCTGCTCTGGCGTGTCTTGCCCGCTACCGAGCAGCCCCGGGCGCCAGGCGCCTATCGCCAGTTGCTCGGTTCAGTGTTCAGCCTGTTGCGCGAGGAAAAAGTGCTGCGCGACCGCGCGGTGCTGGCCTTGCTGATTTTTGCCGCGGGCACGGTGCTATGGACGCCCTTGGTATTGCCCTTGAGCGCCCCGCCGCTGTCGTTGTCCCACACCCAGATCGGCCTGTTCGGCCTTGCCGGTGCCGCCGGCGCGCTGGGAGCGGCCCATGCCGGGCGCCTGGCTGACCGAGGCTGGGCACAGTGGACCAGCGGCGCGGCCCTGGCGCTGATGCTGGTGTCTTGGCTGCCCATCGCCTTGACCCAGTCTTCGTTGTGGGCACTGTTGCTTGGGGTGATTGCCTTCGACCTCGGCCTGCAAGCCGTGCATGTCACCAGCCAAAGCCTGATCTACAGCGTGCGCCCCAAAGCCCAGAGCCGCCTGGCTGCCGGCTACATGCTGTTCTATTCGGCAGGCAGCGCCCTGGGCTCGCTCGGCGCGACCCTGATGTACGCCTGGGCCGGCTGGCTCGGTGTTTGTGCCTTGGGCGCCGCCATCAACCTACTGGCCCTGGGATACTGGTGGGCGACCCTGGGGCCTCAGTCCTTGCCGAGCATGCTTTGCAAAACGCCATCCCGGCGAACCCAGCCATGGAACAACGCCGCCGCCAAATGCAGCAACACCGTGAGGAACAGCAAATAGGCGAGATACCCATGGGCCTTGCGCAGGATTGCAAACAACTGCGCGTTGGCCGGCACCCACGCCGGTAACTGCAAAGAACTGCTCAGCATCACTGGGTCACCGGCCGCCGAAATCATCGCCCATCCCAACAACGGCAGCGCCAGCATCAAGCCATACAGCAGCAGATGCGACGCCTTGGCCGCCAACACCTGCCACGCCGGCAAATCGGCAGGCAGCGGTGGCTGGCGGGTAGCAAAGCGCACCACCAGGCGCACGATCACCAACAGCAGAATCGCAATGCCCAATGGCTTGTGCAGGTGCAACAACCATGCATGGCGCTGGGACACCGAGGCCACCATGCCAGCACCGATAAACAGCATGGCAATGACCATCAGCGCCATCAGCCAGTGCAGCAGGCGCGCCAGCGGGGCGAAAAAACGCGGTTGAGTCTTCATGGCCGGGACTCCTGAGAGGCGCTGTGCAAGTGGCTGACTTCGCCGGTACGGCGCAGGTAGGAACTGGCATAGGCAGCAGAACGTGCGGCCAGCAGCGGGTCATTGGAAGCTTCGATACCACTGGGCAGGATCAGCGGGTCAAAGTTGATATCGCGGCAATCACCGTCCAACTGCGGCTGACTGCGCTCGAGTACCAGCGTGCCGGCATCCAGCACCGTGTGCGCCCCAGACCAGGCCTTGCTCGCGTCATCCACCGGGTCCGTGGGGTTGGCCAGGGTGATCTGCAACTGCCAGCGCAGGGGGCCGGCCGCCAATCGTTGCTCCAGGTCGGCCTGGAGGAAATCCGCCCCTTGCAGCGCAGCGGCTGCGCTGACGTCCTGGCTCATCGGCACCAGCCCCCAGCGCACGGCCTGGCGCTGCCCGTCGGCATTCACCAGGTAAAACGCATTGATGCCGTTGTAACGCTCGGTGGCATAGCTGGCTGATGGCCTGGCCGTCTTGACCCAGGCCAGGAACGGCGCCGTCTCCGGATGGCTGGCAAAAAACGCCGGCATACTGGCCGGGTTGGGCTTGCCGGTCGCCGGATCGGGAGTCCCCGCCTTGAGCATCTGGTAGAACGCCTCGGGCGTGCCCACCGGGAACACTGGCATGCTGTTCATCCCGCTGCGCCATTGCTGGCCGTTGGCCTGGTTGAACTGCACGGCCAGGCTGCGGATCGGTACGCTGCTGTCCGGGGCATAGGGGTTGCCGCTGGGCAAGGCAAAACGGCCGATCACCGGGGTGCGGGCCTCGCTGAATACCTGCGCACGGGAATAGGCACGCGCCGCAGGACTGCTCTCGAAATAGCCCGCCACGCATACACCCTTGGAATGGTTGCGCCGGTAGCCGGGGTGCACGCCGTTATTGGTTTCCAGGGCATTGACCAGGGTCTGGGGGCGCAACCGCTGCGGGTCGAGTGTGCCGTTGACGTAGGCAAACGCCCCGGCGGCGGCACCGACGACCACGCCGATAGCGGCCAGGCGCAGCATCAGGCTGGCGCGCCCCAGCGGCGGGCGTGAGGGGGATGGTTGATCTAGCATGCAGTGCTCCAGGGCCAGCGGCCACAGGTGAGAGAGAAGCAGGACGAGCGTCGACACGCTCTATTCCCACCCGCACTGTTTATTTTTCAATCCCTGGAATAACCTCCAAGGCCGGACGTCTTCCTGGTCCAAGCACAGTGACCAAGATTGCCATGCACGAACTCGACGACTCATTGCGTGAACTCCTCCCCAGGCTACGGCGCTTTGCCGTATCCCTGACACGCAACCCCAGCAGCGCCGACGACCTGGTGCAGGCCACGCTTGAGCGCGCCATCGTCAGTTGGCGCAACAAGCGCGTCGACGGCGATTTGCGCGCCTGGCTGTTCTCGATCCTCTACCGGCAGTTCCTCGACGCGCACCGGCGTTCGCGGCGTTATGCGCGGATGCTGGAGTTCTTCACCGGCCGTGATGACGCGCAACCGTCAGTCGAACGTACGGTGATCGCCCAATCGACCCTGCAAGCCTTCGACCAGTTGAGCAGCGAGCAACGCGCCCTGCTGCTGTGGGTTTCGGTGGAAGGCTTGAGCTACAAGGAAGTCGCCCATATCCTCGACGTGCCCATCGGCACCGTGATGTCACGCCTGTCCCGCGCCCGCCAGGCCTTGCGCCAGCTCAGCGACGGCGACATCACCCGCCCTTCCCTGCGGATACTCAAATGATCAGCCTGCCCCCCAACGAACGCGACCTGCACGCGTACGTCGATCACCAGCTCAGCGAGCCGGATCGCCGCCAACTGCAGATCTGGCTCGCCGCCCACCCCGAGGTCGCGGCCCAGGTCCACGCCTGGCAACAGGATGCCCAGCACCTGCGCACGGCCATCGGTGCGCCGCCAGCGGCCAACCCCGAGTTGGATCCGGCGCAGATTCGCCAGCGTCTCAAGCACCAGTCGCGCCGCCAGCTGGCCACTGCCGCCATGCTGGTGCTCGCCGTCGGTCTGGGCGGCCTGGGTGGCTGGCAAGCGCGGCAGGCGACCCTGGTCGCCAGCGCACTGCCGATGACCGACGCCATGCAGGCGTACCGCCTGTTTGCCCAGAACCCAATCATGCCCGCCGATTACCAGGTGCAGGGCAATGGCGATATGCAAGCCTGGCTCGACCGTTACTTCGCCCAGGCCCATCGCCTGCCAGACCTCAGCCAGGCCGGCTTCAGCCCGGTCAGCGCACGGCTGCTCAGCACCGATCAGGGCGCGGCAGCGATGGTGCTTTACGAGAACCCGCAGGGCCGGCGCATCAGTTTTTATATTCGCCCGCCCGGCCCGCAAAACACCCTGCTGCCACGGGGCAGCCGCAGTGCCGATGGACTGCAGGCCGAATACTGGTCCAGCCCCGGCTACAACTATGCGATGGTCAGCCCGGAGGACGAGCCGACCACCCCATTGCTCAAGCAGACCACCCGGTTCTAGGACGCCAACGCCATGCCTTTTCGAGAGAGCCGCCCCCGGCGCCTGCCCCTGCTCAAACGCCTGCTGGGCAAAAAAACCGCCCACGACAGCGCGCCAGCCATTCAGCGCTTCTTCGCGGACAAGGCTCGGCAACAGGGCTACACCCTCAGCCCCAGCCAGGTGCGGGTGATCGACGCTATGGCGCGGCAGGCCGCACACCTGCTGGCCCAGCGCCCGACCCGCAGCCTGTACCTGCACGGCGCTGTCGGCCGGGGCAAAAGCTGGCTGCTGGACGGGTTTTTCCAGGCCTTGCCCTTGCCTGACAAACAGCGGGTACATTTCCACGACTTTTTCGCCCGCCTGCACCGCGGCATGTTTGCCCACCGCCAGCAGGCCGATGCCCTGGGCGCCACCCTGGATCAATTGCTCGACGGCTGCCGGGTGCTGTGTTTCGACGAGTTCCATGTGCATGACATCGGCGACGCGATGTTGATCACTCGCCTGTTCAAGGCCCTGTTCCAACGGGGCATCCTGCTGCTGGTCACCTCCAATTACCCGCCCCAGGGCTTGCTGCCCAACCCGCTGTACCATCAGCGCTTCAAGCCGGTGATTGACTTGATCAGCGCGCGCATGGACGTCATGGAAGTCAGCGCGCCCCAGGACTACCGGGGCCTGGCGCAGAACCACCAGCTGCAGCGCTTCACCCATGGCCAGTACGTGTGGCCGGGCACCCCGGCCCAGCGCCGTGAACTGGGGCTGCCCGCCACCGATGGCCCGCCCCTGGCGCTGGCGGTCGGCTCGCGGCAACTGCAGGTGCGCTGGTACCAGGCGCGCAGCCTGGCCTTGACCTTCAACGACCTGTGCGAACAGCCCACCGCCGTGATGGATTACCTGCTGCTGTGCGAGGATTTCGACCACTGGATCATCGACGACCTGCCGCTGCTCGGCGATTGCCCGATTGCCGTGCAACAGCGCTTTATCAACCTGATCGACGTGCTGTACGACCAGGACAAGCAGCTGACCCTGCTGGGCCAACAGCCACTGGACCACGCCCTGCAAGGCCAGGCGATTGACCTGGCGCGCACCCGCAGCCGCCTGGGGCAGTTGCAACAAGTCAGCCCGCTGGCGCTCAAGTCGCTATCATGAGCGCCTTTGATCTTGTCGAGTGACCTAAGCTGTTCATGGATACCCTTGCCCAACTCAAGGCTGGCCAACTGGCTGGCATCAAGCGCCTGGACCTGTCCTGCGGCCTGACGCAGTTCCCCCGGGAAATCTTCGACCTGGCCGACTCCCTGGAAATCCTCAACCTGAGCGGCAACGCCCTGCGCAGTCTGCCCGACGACCTGCACCGGCTGCCCCACCTGCGCGTGCTGTTTTGCTCGGACAACGCCTTCACCGAACTGCCGGCGTGCCTGGGGCAATGCCAGCAATTGAGCATGGTCGGCTTCAAGGCCAACCAGATCGAGCAGGTGCCGGCCGCTGCACTGCCGCCGCAGTTGCGTTGGTTGATCCTCACCGATAACCGTCTCAGCCACTTGCCGGATGAACTCGGCGAACGGCCGCTGCTGCAAAAACTCATGCTGGCCGGTAATCGCCTGGAGCAACTGCCGGCGAGCCTGGCCCAGTGCCACAACCTCGAACTGCTGCGCATCGCCGCCAACCGCCTGACGCAATTGCCGCAATGGCTGCTGACGCTGCCGCGCCTGACCTGGCTGGCCTATGCCGGCAACCCGGTGGAAAGCGCGGTCGAACTGGCAATTGACGACAACACAGCGAATATTCCCTGGGCCGAACTGGAGCTGGCCGAGGTGCTCGGCGAAGGCGCCTCGGGGGTGATTCGCAAGGCACTGCGCAAACCGTCGAACGAGCCGGTCGCGGTCAAACTCTATAAGGGCACCATCACCAGCGACGGTTCACCGCTGCATGAAATGCAGGCCTGCATTGCCGCCGGGCTGCACCCCAACCTGATCAAGGTGCAAGGCCGGGTAATCGGCCACCCCGATGACCAGGCCGCGCTGGTGATGGACCTGATCGACCCGAGCTACCGCAACCTCGCCGGCCTACCCAGCCTGGCGTCCTGCACACGGGACATCTACGACCCCGCCAGCCGTTTCAGCATGGCTGTGGCGTTGCGCACGGCGCGCGGCATCGCCTCCGTGGCCGCACACCTGCACCGGCATGGCATCACCCATGGCGACCTGTATGGCCACAATATCCTGTGGAATGCCGGGGGTGATTGTTTGCTGGGGGACTTTGGCGCGGCGTCATTCCATGCCACGGCCGACACCTTGGAAACCAGGGCGTTGCAGCGCATTGAAGTGCGGGCGTTCGGGGTGTTGCTGGGGGAGTTGCTGGAGCGCATTGACGCAGGTTTGAGCGATGACCAGCGCCAGGTGCTGGAGGCGCTGCGGGACCACTGCTGCCAGCCGCAGGTGCTGGCGCGTCCGGCGTTCGAAGAGATCGAGGCACTGCTGTCCTCACTCTGAAACGCCCTGCAAATGCGGAAGCGGGCTTATGTGGGAGCGGGCTTGCCCGCGATAGCGGTGGGTCAGCCAGCTGATGTGCCATCTGATACACCGCAATCGCGGGCAAGCCCGCTCACACACAAGCCCGTGCCCATAATTCCAGGCCGGGTTTAGCCCGCCAGGCCGACGAACATGTCCTGCACGTCGTCATGGTTGTCCAGGCCTTCCAGGAAGGCTTCGACTTCAGCCATCTGCTCGTCGCTCAGGCCGCTGACCGGGTTTTTCGCGAGGTAGCCCAACTTCGCCGACAACACGGTAAAACCCTGCTCCGGCAACGCCTTCTGCACCGCGTCCAGGTCGGTGGTCTCGGTGATGAACAGGGTCGTGCCCTCTTCTTCACCTTCCTCAAAGTCCTGGGCACCGGCTTCGATGGCGGCCATTTCCGGGTCGGCATCGGGGGTGTCCGGCGAGGCCTCGATCAGCCCTACATGGTTGAAGTCCCAGGCCACCGAGCCCGAAGCTCCGAGTTGCCCCTTGCGGAAAGCTACGCGGATTTCCGCCACGGTGCGGTTGATATTGTCGGTCACGCATTCAACAATCAACGGCACCTGGTGCGGGGCGAACCCTTCATAAGTCACGCGATGGTACTGCACGGTCTCGCCGAGCAGGCCCGCGCCTTTCTTGATTGCGCGCTCCAGGGTTTCCTTGGGCATCGAGGCCTTTTTGGCCTGCTCGACCACCAGACGCAGGTGGGCGTTGGTCGCGGTGTCCGCACCGTTACGGGCGGCAATGGTGATTTCCTTCACCAGCTTGCCGAAAATCTTGCCCTTGGCATTGGATGCCGCTTCTTTATGTTTAACCTTCCACTGTGCGCCCATGACTCACTCTCTTGATATCCGTGGCGCCGAGACGTCTACTGGCCGGCGCTTTGGCCGCAGAGTTTATAGGGCAAGAACCCATCGTTCCACCAAAAAACCGGCCAGCGTTGCAGGTACCTCAGGTGCGCAGGGGTTTGATTGCCACAGTGCGATCCGGCACAAAGTCGCCCACTTGCGCCAATACCGCAGGCCGGGCGTTCCAATAAGGCATCAGCACCAGCGAGGAAAACAGGGCAGCGCCGGCGAACACGATAAACACCGTCACCGTGTCGAAGTAGCCCGGCAGCAGGCCACCGAGGATCGCGCCCACCGAGCCGCAACCATTGACGAAGCCCGCCGCCGTTGCGCCGGCCTTGGCGGTACCGAAGTCAATGGCCGCCGTGCTGCTGATCATCGAGTCCGGCCCGTACAGGGTCAGGCCCATGACAAACAGCAAAGCCATCACCAACATCACACTGCCGGTATGCAACGCCCCCATAAACAGCGCCAGGGACACGGTCAGCGCCAACAAACTGAGAACACAGGCCGGCATGCGCCGGGCGCCGAACAGTTTGTCGGACGCCAGGCCAATCATGATCGGCCCCAACAACCCCGCCAGCTCGAACGCCGTGGGCACAATGGCCGCGCCGACCTTGCCCACCGAGGGCATCTGCTCATAGACAATCACCGGGCCCCACAACAGGATCGCGTAACGCGCCGGTTTCAACAGGAAGTACGCCAGGCCCAGGGTCAGCACCGTGCGGTTGCGCAAGATCTCGCGCAACGGCTCAAGGATGCTGATTTTTTTCGCCGCCGCCTGCTCTTCGGCGCTCATTGCCGGCTCGGGCTCCACTTCTGGCAGGCCGACGTCCTGTGGCGTGTTGCGCTGGAAAATAAAGAACAGCACCGCCACCACCGCCACCACCGCGGCACTGGAGATAAATGCCGCGTGCCAGCTGCCAATCAGGGTGTAGGCCCACCAGCCGGCAAATGGCGAGGCCACCAGCCCGCCAAACGCGTAACACGAGCTCCATAAGCCCAGCACCCGCCCGCGCTGTTGCGCCGGGAAGAAACTACCAAGGTTCTTGCACAGCCCCGACCAGCCGGTGGATTGCGCCAACCCCTGGATCAACATGCACGTGACAAAGATCGGCAAGGTGGCAAACGTGCCCATGACCAGGGCGGCAGCCGCCGAAATCACCAGCCCGCCCAACACCACCACCCGTGGGCCGAAACGGTCGGCGAGCATGCCCCAGGTGAACTGGCCGACGGCATAGGCCGCCAGGTACAGGCCATCCAGGTTGGCCATCATCATCTTGTCCAGCGGGAAACTAGGGTCGTCAACGATCCCTAACTTGGCCACGGAAAATGCTTTGCGGGTGAAATAGAAAGCGGCATATGCCAGCCAGGTGATGGCGAAAATCTGCACGCGCCAACGCTTGATGCTACCCATAGGGATATTCATGGTGGTTCTGACCTCAGGTGTGAGTGTGCCGGCAGAATCGAGAAGCAATTGCCTGTGTTTTTATTGTTTTGCACTGCAGTACCGGGTGGCAGAGCACCGGGTACTGGTCAGATGAGTCCTGCAAGGTTGCACGCAAGGGCTCATGATCGCCGAAGTTGTAGGACTCAACCTACGGCGACTGAGGGCTATCAAAGCAATGGCTGACTAATAGGTAAAATCGATTTATCGTATTTCAAATATAAGCTCAGCTTGTAAGAGGTCGCACCATGTCGGTTTCCCACGCCCAACTCAAAGCCTTCCATGCCGTGGCTGTCCATGGCAGTTTCACGTTGGCGGCCGAACGGTTGTTCCTCACCCAGCCGGCCATTTCCGACCAAGTGCGCAAGCTTGAAGAGCGTTTTGGCGTGCTGCTGTTCCATCGCAACAAACGCTCGGTGCGCCTGACCGACCTCGGCGAGCGCCTGCTGAGTATCACCCAGCGCCTGTTTGTCATCGCCGCCGAAGCCCAGGAGCTGCTGCAAGACTCCAAGGCCCTGCAAACCGGCAGCCTGACCCTGGCGGTGGACGCCCCGGTGCATGTGCTGCCGCAAATCGCCCGGTTTTGCGAACGTTATCCGGGAATCACCGTGAAAATCGAGACCGGCAACACCGATGATGCGCTGTACCGCCTGTACAACTATCAGGCCGACCTGGCGTTGGTGGGGCGTGACGTCGACGATGAGCGCCTGCTTTCGATCCCCTTGCGTGATGACCCGATGCTGGCGTTCGTCGCCCGCAACCACCCGTGGGCCGGGCGCGAGTCCATCGAACTGGCGGATCTGGACGACACGCCTCTGGTCCTGCGGGAAACCGGCTCGGTGACCCGTCAGACCCTGGAGCGCGAGATGCACCAGGCCGGGCTGCGCATCCGCCCGGCGATCCAGGTGGAAGGCCGCGAAGCCGCGCGCGAGGCCGTGGTAGTGGGGATTGGCGTGGGCGTGGTGTCGGCGTCGGAGTTCGGCGCCGATTCACGGGTGTATGCCATGCCCATCCGCGACTGCACCCAGCGCATGAAGGAAACACTGGTGTGCCTCAAGGAGCAGAGTTCGCGGCGGGTAGTGGCGACCTTTCTGGAGATCGTCCGTGAAAGCCTGCGCGAAGATCAGCCCGAAGCCAACTCGAAAAACGCCTGAATCAAGCGCAACTCCCGGCGCCGCTCCATGCAGCCGAGCATATGTTGGTTCAGCAGCCCGTCACCACGGATGGGAATCGCGTGCACCCGCGGATCGCGGCTGACTTCCACCGACGACACCACGCCCACCCCCAACTCGGCAGCCACCGCTTCCGTCACCGCTTCGCGGCTGTCCAGTTCCAGCAACACCCTGGGCTGCACGCTGGCCTTGGCACAGGCGTCGTCGAAGGTACGGCGGGTAATGGAACTGGGCTCGCGCAGTACCATGATCACCTGGTCCAACTGCTCCAGACGGATACCCGCCGGGTCCGCCAGCCATGGGTGGCCAGCCGGTACCAAGGCGCAGATACGGGATTCGCTCAAGGGTTGCAGGTGCACGCCCTTGCGCGGCTCGACTTCGGTCAACACGGCCACATCTGCATGCTCGGACAGCAGCGCCGCCAGGGTTTCCTGGGCATTGCCCAGGCGCAGGTTGACGGTAATCCCCGGGTAACGGGCACGCAGCTTGGCCAGCATCGGCATGACCATATGCGGGCCATCCGCCGCCACTTCCAGGCGCCCGGTGAGCAATTGGCGGTTGGCTTCGAGCAGGGTCTGCGCTTCATCCACCAGGCCGAAGATACTGCGGGTAATGGCCGCCAGCTTGATGCCCTCCTCCGTCAACTCGACGCGCCGCGCGGTACGCCGCAGCAGGGTGATCTGGTAGTGCTCTTCCAGCGCCTTGATATGCCCGGTCACGGCTGGCTGGCTGATAAACAGGCGCGCGGCGGCACGGGTAAAACTGCCGTCCCGGGCCACGGCGTCAAATGCACGGAGTTGGAAAAGATTCATAGCTATCGGCCTCACTGATGGCTGGCATAACAACAAACAATTTGATTGATGACAAGCCAAACTGCAATTTATGTCCCGTAGCTTCATCCCCCTGCTTTGCGAGGACATGAGAATGAGTACTGCCGCGCCGATCCTGCTCACACCTGGGCCCCTGACCACCTCCGCCCGCACCCGCCAGGCGATGATGGTTGACTGGGGTTCGTGGGATGACCGCTTCAACCAACTGACCGCCAGCCTCTGCGAGCAACTGCTGGCGATCATCAACGGTGGCGACAGCCATCACTGCGTGCCCTTGCAGGGCAGCGGCACGTTCGCCGTCGAAGCTGCCATCGGCACCCTGGTACCCCGCGATGGCAAGGTACTGGTGCTGATCAACGGCGCATACGGCAAGCGCCTGGCGAAGATCTGCGAAGTGCTGGGCCGCCCGTTCAGCACCTTCGAAACCGCCGAAGACCAACCCACCACCGCCGCCGATGTCGACCGGCTGTTGCAGGCTGACAGCAGCATCACCCATATCGCGCTGATCCACTGCGAAACCAGCACCGGCATTCTCAACCCGCTGCCGGAGATCGCCCAGGTCATCCAGCGCCACGGCAAGCACCTGATCATCGACGCCATGAGTTCCTTTGGCGCGCTGCCCATCGACGCCGCCCAAGTGCCGTTCGATGCACTGATCGCCGCCTCCGGCAAATGCCTGGAAGGCGTGCCAGGCATGGGTTTTGTGTTTGCGAAAAAAGAGGCCCTGGCCGCGGCCCAGGGCAACAGCCACTCCCTGGCCATGGATTTGTTCGACCAGCACGCCTACATGGCCAAGACCGGGCAATGGCGCTTTACCCCGCCGACCCACGTGGTGGCCGCCCTGCATGAAGCGCTGCTGCAATACAACGAAGAAGGCGGCTTGCCGGCGCGCCATCAGCGCTATGCCGCCAACTGCCAGACGCTGCTGGATGGCATGGCCGACCTGGGCCTGCGCAGCTTCCTGCCGAGCGCGATCCAGGCGCCGATCATCGTCACCTTCCATGCGCCGAACGATCCGCGCTACCAGTTCAAAGACTTCTACGAGCGGGTCAAGGCCAAGGGTTTCATTCTGTATCCGGGCAAATTGACCCAGGTGGAGACCTTCCGCGTCGGCTGCATCGGCCATGTCAACCAGGCCGAGATGCAAGCGGCGGTGGCGGCGATTGCCCAGGCGCTGCAAGAGATGGAAGTACTCGAAATCTGATTCCCTCGACGATGGGGCCTTCACGGCCGCCATCGCCGGCAAGCCGACTCCTACCCCTTACTGACAGGATTTAAACCATGAACTATCAGAACCCCAACACCCTGCAGGCCGCCATCCTTGACTGGGCCGGCACCGTGGTCGACTTCGGCTCCTTCGCGCCTACGCAGATTTTTGTCGAAGCGTTTGCCGAGTTCGACGTGCAGGTCTCCATCGAAGAAGCCCGTGGCCCGATGGGCATGGGCAAGTGGGACCACATCCGCACCCTGTGCGATCAGCCGCAAGTCGCCGAGCGCTACCGCAAGGCCTTCGGCCGCACGCCGACCGACGATGACGTGACCGCCATCTACGAGCGCTTCATGCCGTTGCAGATCGAGAAGATCGCCGAACACTCGGCGCTGATTCCCGGCGCCCTGGAGACCATTGCCGCGCTGCGTGCGCAAGGGATCAAGATCGGCTCCTGCTCCGGCTACCCCAAACAAGTGATGGACAAAGTGGTCGAGTTGGCCGCCACCAACGGCTACATCGCCGACCACGTCGTGGCCACCGACGAAGTACCCAATGGCCGCCCATGGCCGGCCCAGGCCCTGGCCAACGTGATCGCCCTGGGTATCGATGACGTGGCCGCCTGCGTGAAGATCGACGACACCGTGCCGGGCATCCTCGAAGGCCGCCGCGCCGGGATGTGGACCGTGGCGCTGACCTGCTCAGGCAACGCCCTGGGCCTGACCTACGAGCAGTTCCGCGCCCTGGACCCGGCGACCCTGGCCTGTGAACGCCAGCGCATCGAAACGCTGTTTGCCGGCTCGCGCCCGCACTACCTGATCGACACCATCACCGACCTGCCCGGCGTGATCGCCGACATCAATCAGCGCCTGGCCCGTGGTGAAATGCCGCAAAGCGCCTGATCGACGTCAATACATCGCCCCTCACTCGGGCAAACCTTGCATAACAGGTTTAGGCTAAAGGGACTTCGTCGCCAAAGAACGGAGGTTTGCCCCTGATGAGTGAGGAAAGACGCGATGCCGTGGAAAAACAGCGAGTCCCGTTACAGTACGATGTCCATCGCCTTGCACTGGCTGATGCTAGTGCTGCTGGTGCTGGTCTACACCACCATTGAGTTTCGCGGGATTTTCCCCAAGGGTAGCGGCGGCCGCACCCTGATCAAGGAAATGCACTTCATGTTCGGCCTGACCGTATTCGTACTGGTCTGGCTGCGCCTGTTTGCCCGCAGCCTTGGCGTGGCGCCGAAGATTTTACCCGCGCCGCCGCAATGGCAAGCCCTGCTGGCGACGCTGATGCATGTGGCGCTGTATGTGTTCATGATCGGCATGCCAATCTTTGGCTGGCTGATCGTCAGTGCCGAAGGGCATTCGGTGTGGTTCTACGGGATCGAGTTGCCACCGCTGATTGGTGAGAACAAGGACCTGGCCAAGCAGATCGAGGGCTGGCATGTGTTGGGCGGCACCCTCGGTTATTGGCTGATCGGCCTGCATGCCGCGGCGGGTCTGTACCACCACTACTTTATGCGGGATAACACCGTGTTGCGCATGTTGCCCAAGCGTTAACCCACAAAACCCCGACGGCCTTGCAGGCCACCGGTGTGCACAAAAATCAGGCGAGTGCCGGGGGCAAAGCGCCCGGCCTCGATCTGTTGTTTGAGCGCCAGCAGCGCCTTGCCGGTGTAAAGCGGTTCCAACAGCGGGCCGCTGGCCCGCTCGGTGGCCTGGATAAACTCAAGCAATAACGGATCGACCTTTGCAAAGCCGCCACGGCTGGCATCCAGCAACTCATACCCGCCCTGCACGATAGCCTGCACGTTCTGCGCAACGCCGTGGTCATCCGGCACCGCCAGGGCCCCGTACACAAGATGGGCACCCGCCTCCGCCAGCACCAGGCCCGCCAGGGTGGTACCGGTACCGGCTGCCAGCCACCAGCCGTGGTAATCGGCCCAGCCCAGGGTGTGCAACTGCCTGCGCACCTGCTCGACCAACACGCCACAGCCCAACGCCCCTGTCATTGCGCCGCCGCCTTCGGGCACGGGATGCAAATCCGGGTATTGCTCGCGCCAAGGCAACCAGAAGTCCGGCCCATGGCGCGCGCGGTAACCGCCATAGCCCAGCCAGTGCAGTTGCATGCCGAAAGCTTGCAGGTCGAGGACGGTCGGGGTGTCTTGTGGGTGCCCACGCAGCAGGCCGACGGTGGCAAAACCGAAGCGTTTGCCGGCCGCCGCCAGGGCATGCAGATGATTGGAGTAGGCGCCACCCAGACTGATGATACCGCTGGCCCCCGCCTGTTGCGCCTCGACCAGGTGCCCGGTGAGTTTGAACCACTTGTTGCCGCTGATCAGCGGGTCAATGCGGTCCAGGCGCAACACGGCCACCTCGACCCCGTTCAGCCACTCCAGCTGCAAAGGTTCAAGGGGCGCATGGGGAAGCCAGTCGAAAGGACCCATCAGTGCATGTCTGCATAAAAAAAGGGGCGGTAGTCTAACACCGCCCCTCGTGTCGCCTTACAGCTCGGCGGCGAGGCGCGAGCCCTGGTTGATGGCGCGCTTGGCGTCCAACTCGGCAGCCACGTCGGCCCCCCCGATCAGGTGCACGTTCTGGCCAGCGGCGACCAGGCCGTCCTGCAACTCGCGCAACGGGTCTTGGCCGGCGCAGATGACGATATTGTCCACCGCCAGCACCTGGGGCTCGCCCTCGGCGCCGATCCGGATATGCAGGCCGGCGTCGTCGATCTTCAGGTACTCGACGCTATTGAGCATCTGCACTTTTTTGTTCTTCAGGCCGGTACGGTGGATCCAGCCGGTGGTCTTGCCCAGGCCGTCGCCAACCTTGGAAGCCTTGCGCTGCAGCAAGTACACCTCACGCGCCGGGGCATGGGGCTGGGCCTTGATCCCGGCCACGCCACCGCGCGCCTGCAGGAGGGTGTCGATGCCCCACTCCTTCCAGAACGCTTCGCGGTCCAGGCTGGTGGACACGCCCTGGTGCACAAGGAACTCCGACACGTCAAAGCCGATACCACCGGCGCCGATCACCGCAACGCGCTTGCCCACCGGTTTGCGCTGCAGAAGCACGTCCAGGTAGCTGAGCACCTTGGGGTTTTCCACGCCAGGAATCGCCGGGGTACGCGGCGCGATACCGGTGGCGAGAATGATCTCGTCATAACCACCGGCCACCAGTTGCGCTACATCGACCCGGGTGTTGAGGCACAGTTCGACATGGGTGGTCTGCAGCTTGCGCTTGAAGTAACGCAGGGTTTCAAAAAATTCTTCCTTGCCCGGCACGCGCTTGGCCACGTTGAACTGGCCACCGATCTCGCTGGCCGAATCGAACAGGGTCACCTGATGGCCGCGCTCCGCCGCCACGGTGGCAGCAGCCAGGCCGGCGGGGCCGGCACCGACCACGGCGATTTTCTTGATCTGCTTGACCGGCAGGTAATTGAGCTCGGTCTCGTAGCAGGCGCGCGGGTTGACCAGGCAGGTGGTCAATTTGCCACCGAAGGTGTGGTCCAGGCAGGCCTGGTTGCAGCCGATGCAGGTATTGATCTCGTCGGCCCGGCCAGCGGCGGCCTTGTTGACGAACTCCGGGTCGGCGAGGAACGGCCGCGCCATGGACACCATGTCCGCATCGCCCTCGGCGAGGATCTGCTCGGCCACTTCCGGGGTGTTGATACGGTTGGTGGTGATCAACGGGATCTGCACCGCGCCACGCAGCTTGGCCGTGACTTTACTGAACGCGCCGCGCGGCACCTTGGTGGCGATGGTCGGGATGCGTGCTTCATGCCAGCCGATACCGGTATTGATAATCGTCGCGCCCGCCTGCTCGATGGCCTTGGCCAACTGCACGATTTCTTCCCAGGTGCTGCCGCCTTCCACCAGGTCGAGCATCGACAGGCGGAAGATGATGATGAAATTCGGCCCGACGGCTTCGCGCACCCGGCGCACAATTTCCACCGGCAAACGCATACGGTTTTCGTAGGCGCCACCCCAGCGATCGGTGCGATGGTTGGTGTGGGCGGCGAGGAATTGGTTAATGAAATAACCTTCGGAACCCATGATTTCGACGCCGTCGTACTCGGCGACCTGGGCCAGCAGAGAGCAGGTGACAAAGTCGCTGATCTGCTTCTCGATGCCTTCCTCGTCCAGCTCCTTGGGCTTGAACGGGTTGATCGGCGCCTGGATCGCACTCGGCGCAACCTGCTTGGGGCTGTAGGCATAACGCCCGGCGTGAAGGATCTGCATGCAGATCTTGCCGCCCGCCTCGTGTACGGCCTGGGTGACGATCTTGTGCTTCAGCGCTTCGGCTTCAGTGGTCAGCTTGGCTGCCCCGGAGTACACCCCGCCTTCATCGTTCGGGCCGATACCGCCGGTGACCATCAGGCCGACGCCGCCTCGGGCACGCTCGGCGAAATACGCGGCCATGCGCTCGAAGCCGCCGGGCTTTTCTTCAAGGCCGGTGTGCATCGACCCCATCAGGGTACGGTTGCGCAAGGTGGTAAAACCCAGGTCCAACGGGGCCAGCAGGTGCGGGTAGGCAGCAGCGGTCATGGTACAGCTCCACAACGGATCATCACGGGACGTGGCAGGCTCGAATGGCCGGCCATCGGTTTATGTCCCACAGACTAAGAGCCCCGCCCTTAGCGCTCAATGACTGAAACTGACAACTTATTGATCCAAATGTGCAGCGCCCCTTGGCAAGCGGGACGACGGGCCCTACCCTAGGGGCGAACCCTGCACACGGCTTGTTGTCTGTTCCCCCATGCGTAAATTACTTGCTTTGACCCTGACCATGGCCCTGGTCGCCGCCGTTTCCGCCTATCTGGTCTGGACCCAGGAGCGCCCTGTGGGGCATTACCTGTCGGACCTGCGGATCAACCTGGCGGTGAACGAGGGCACTCCCGCCGATCACGGCAACCTGCTGGGCATCCAGCCGGAGCTGTTCCCCGCCGACTACCAGAGCCTGGAACGCCTGCACCTGAAGCTCTCGGCCTATCTGCGCAATGCCCGGGACATGGGCCTGATCAACGACAAAACCATCGTGGTCCTGCCGGAGCACGTCGGCACCTGGTTGATGGTCAGTGGCGAAAAAAACCAGCTGTATCAGGCCACCAGCCTTAAAGAGGCGATGAACTGGCTGTCGGCAAGCAATCCGTTGCTGTTCCTGCGCGCACTGATCAGTGCCCAGGGCGATAACCGCCTGGACGATGCCTACCTGCGCATGAAGGCGCCGGCCATGGCACGTGATTACCAGGTGCTGTTTGGCGGTCTGGCCAAAGAGTTCGGAGTGACCCTGGTGGCCGGCTCCATCGCCCTGCCCAACCCGAGCGTCAGCCAGGGCCAATTGCAGGTCGGTCATGGCGCGCTGTACAACACCAGCCTGGTGTTCGACCGCGATGGCTTGCCGTTGGGCCAACCCCAGCGCCAGCTCTACCCGATCTTCGATGAGCGCGGCTTTATCGCCCCGGGCGACGAAAACGCGATCAGCGTGATCGACACCCCGGCCGGGCGCCTGGGCATCCTGATCGGCAGCGACAGCTGGTACCCCGACAACTACCGCAAGCTCAACGAACAAGGTGCGCAATTGGTGGCCGTGCCGGCACTGGTGATTGGCCGCGACACCTGGGACAAGCCATGGCGCGGCTTCAAGAGCGTGTCCACGCCCCCGGAAGTCAGCCTCAAGCCCGAAGAGCTCAGTGAAGGCGAAGCCTGGCATCGTCTGAGCCTGATCAGCCAGCCTCCCATCAGCCTCGCGGGTGCGGGCATGAGCGTATTCATGCGCGGGCAATTCTGGGACCAGGGCACCAGCGGCCAGAGCTTTCTCAGTGCCCAGGGCCAAGTTTTCGCCGACAGCAACGCGCGTGGTGCGCGCCTGCTGAACGTGTGGCTGTAAGCCCATGAAACCGGCACCGATGCGCCTCGGGGACTTATCGGTGGGCATCGTGCATACCCTGGCCGACGCCATCCTCAGCCATGGCCTGGACCCGCAGCCGCTGCTGTTGCAGTACGGCCTCGACCCGGCGCGCTTGAGTGAGCCCGGTGCGCGCCTGTCGATCCCACGCTATATGCGCCTGGGCCATGCAGCCATCCAACTGACCGGCGACCCCAGCCTGGGCCTGCGCATGGGCCAGTTGAGCCGCATGAATCAACTTGGCCTGGCCGGCGTCACCGCCGCCCAGGCGCCCAACGTGCGCGAAGCCGCGCGCACCCTGACGCGCTTCGAGGCCCTGTACGGCGCCAACTACCGTGGCCAGTCGAGCTTTCATGAAGACGCCCAGGGTGCCTGGCTGCGTTTCTATTCCATCAGCCCCTACAACGCCTATAACCGCTTCGTGGTGGACTCGATTCTGGCCGGTTGGCTGCAGCAGATGGCGACCTTGTGCCAGCAGCCTGTATTGGCCGAGCGGATCGAAATCGAATTCGCCGCGCCGGACTACAGCGCAAGCTACACCGTGCTGGGAGATTGCCCGATCCAGTTCGGCGCCGAACTCAATCAACTGCGCCTGAGCCAGCACAGCCTCGGCCTGCGCAACCCGCAGCACTGCCCCAGTACCTGGCACTTGCTGCTGCAGCTGTGTGAACGGGAATTGGAACAACTGACCCGCACCCGCAGCCTGCGCGAGCGCATCACACGTTTGCTGGGGCCGATGCTCAATGGCGGCCGGGAACCCGACCTGGAAGAAGTGGCGGCACGCCTGAAACTGCCGACCTGGACCTTGCGCCGCAAACTGGCCGAGGAAGGCACGCAGTTTCGCGCCATTCTCAACGACACCCGTCGCGACCTGGCCATGACCTACATTCGCGATACCGAACTGGCGTTTGGGGAAATTGCCTACTTGCTCGGTTTCGCCTCAGCGGAAGCCTTTCAACGGGCCTTCAAGCGCTGGAACAGCCAGACCCCAGGGGAATTTCGCCGCAGTCAGCGGCATTCCGCCTGACGCCTGCCTAAAGCTCGGTGGCGTCGTCGGCCGGGTGCGAAGGGTCCAGTTCAAAGGCCTGGTATTCCAGCAGCTCTTCTTGATAATCGTCCATCGTCGACTCCTTGTTTAATCAAAGCAGGTGACTCAAGTGACCTGCATCACCAGCGTAAAGTGCCGTCATGACGAAAAAAAGACAGGGGCATGACGTTCCTGGGCTTGAAGATTAAACGCAGCAGCCAGGCGCGGATTTAACCGAGCGATTTAAATGCAACTGCAATCATTGCAATTGCAATCACATGTCAACTTCCAGTAGGGTGATGCGCTCCATTGCCATGGGACGTGACTCATGACTGCCAGCACTGCGCAATCCGCACGAATCTGCATCGACACCCTCAACGATCAACAATCACCCCGCAGCTCGCCCCTGTATACAGTGATGGCCATGGCCAACACCCTGGAGTTCCACCCGGCGACACGCCGGCAAGCCTGGGTCATTCGCGGCCAATCCCACTCCAGGCGCATCACCGCCTGGCCCACCTGGTTTGCGCGTAATACCGGGGAAAAACCACTGCTGTACCTGCATAACGCCACTTCATCGGCGCAGTTGCGTGCCCTCTGCCAGGGCACCGATCAACGCGGGATTCTGTGCAACGACATCCACACCCGCCCCGCCTCCGGGCGCCACGGCGCGCACCCTTCACTTGCGCTATGGCTGGCCAGCAACCCGCAGTGCACCCCATACGATCCAGCCTCCGGCGACGAAACCCGAGCGATTGTGCTGGCGGGTTTGCACGCGCTGTATGTCGACGGCAGGCCCGGATTTTACTACCTGGCCCTGCATGACCAGGACGACGGACCTGGACTGGCGCCACAGCACCGACAGGATGCAATCAAGGGGATGTATCGGATCGGGCGCGAGCCACCCGGCGAATTGCACGTGCGCTTGCTGGGGGCTGGCCGCGCACTTGAAGAAGTCCTGCATGCAGCGAGGCTGCTGGAGACCGACTGGAACGTATCGGCGCAGTTATGGAGCTGCCCCAGCTACACCCGGCTGGCGCGGGAAGCACGCGCCGCCGAGCGCTGGAACCGCCTACACCCTCTGGCCGAAAAGCGTAGCTGCCACTTGCGCGATTGCCTGGCGGCCCACCACAGCCCGGTGATCGCTGTCACCGGCTATCCGCAATCCATCGTCGACCCGTTGGCGGCCCATGTGGATGCACGGTTTGTCGCGCTGGGGGCCGGCTCAGTCCAACCGACGGCACCTGACCGCTACTGGATTGCCGTGCTGGCCCTGAAGGCGCTGGCAGACGAGGGACGGATCGAGGTGCGACAAGTGGAGCGCGCGCTGCAACAGTACGCCCTCAAATGAGCAAGAGCATGCCCTTGCCTATGGTGTTTCAGGCCTGCGCCGTCCGCGGGTCTGCACACTGGCCTGCATCGCCAGCCCGGCCGTGCGCTCCAGCGCATCGGCAAAGCCCTGGCGTTGCTCGGCGTCGAGTTGCGAGAGGAACAGTTCATCCACAGTACTTTCGTAGATGCCCCACATCTTTTTACGCAACACCCGGCCCTCATCGGTGATCGAGGCAAACGCGGCGCGCCCGTCACCTTCGCAGCGCGAGCGCACCACCAGGCCGTCCTTTTCCAGGCGGTCCACCAATCGCGTCAGGTTGTAGCGCTCGATCGCCAGCACATCGGCCAATTCATGCATGCGCCGAGTGCCATCAGGACCGCTTTCCAGGCCCCACAGGGCATCGTACCAGGCGTATGGCGGCAGGTCGGCCAAGGCCAGGCGCCGTTCGATTTCACGGATGACTGTCCTGTGGGCCCTGACAAAACGGAACCAGACATCAGGCTCTTTCGACGACATGCAACACCATCCGGGGAATTCGAGAAGGTTGCAATGGTAGCGCATCCCGCGCTAAATTCAGGCATGTAGTTGCAATTGCAATTACTTTTGCAGCGTGCCGAATCACCTTCCCACAAGGAAACCGCACGCTGGTATCCGCACACCTGGAGCCTCACATGAACGCGAACAACGCAGTAAGACTCGACGACGATCCACAGGAAACCCGCGAATGGCTGGAGTCCATCGAATCGGTGCTGTCCACCGAAGGTCGCCCCCGCGCCCATTACCTGATCGATCAGTTGCTGGATTTCGACGTAGCGCGACATGGCGACTTCCATGGGCGGGTCACCACCCCCTACGTCAACACCATCGCGGTGGACCGGCAACTGCCCTACCCCGGCAACCTGGCAATCGAACGCCGGCTCAATGCGTTTATCCGCTGGAACGCCATGGCCATGGTCTTGCGCGCCGGTAAACACTCGGGCGTGGGCGGGCATATCGCCACCTATGCGTCGGCCGCGGTACTCTACGACGTAGGCTTTGACCATTTCTTCCGTGGTCGAACCGAGACCTTTGCCGGCGACCTGGTGTATATCCAGGGGCACTCCTCGCCAGGCATCTACGGGCGCGCCTACCTCGAAGGGCGCATCGACGAAGCACAACTCGATAACTTCCGCCGCGAGGCCGGCGGCCAGGGTCTGTCGTCCTATCCCCACCCCCGCCTCATGCCGGACTTCTGGCAGTTTCCTACCGTGTCCATGGGCCTGGGGCCGATCACTGCGGCCTATCAGGCGCGATTCATGCGCTATCTGGACCTGCGCTCCCTCAAGCCTGAGGCGGGGCGCAAGGTTTGGGCGTTCCTGGGGGATGGCGAGATGGACCAGCCGGAATCCCTGGCGGCGATCTCCCTGGCGGGGCGCGAGAAACTGGATAACCTGATCTTCGTGGTCAACTGCAACCTGCAACGCCTCGACGGCCCGGTACGTGGCAACGCCAAAGTCATCCAGGAATTCGAAAGCCTGTATCGCGCTGCCGGCTGGAACGTGATCAAAGTCATCTGGGGCGGTGGCTGGGATGCCCTGCTGGCCAAGGACCGCAGTGGCCTGCTGCGCCAACGCATGATGGAATGCGTAGATGGCGACTATCAGAACTACAAGTCGCAAAACGGTGCCTACGTGCGCGAACACTTCTTCGGCAAATACCCGGAGTTGCTGGCACTGGTGGAGGATCTTTCCGACGACGATATCTGGAAGCTCTCACGGGGCGGCCATGACCCCGACAAGGTCTACAACGCTTATGCCGCCGCAGTCCGCCATACCGGGCAACCTACGGTGATCCTGGCGAAAACCGTCAAGGGTTTTGGCATGGGCGAGGCAGGCGAAGGCCAGAACATCAATCACCAACTCAAGAAAATGGGCGCCGAGGCCGTCAAGGCGTTCCGCGACCGGTTCGGCCTGGAGGTGGCTGACGACCAACTGGCTGAAATCCCCTATCTCAAGCCCGCTGCCGACAGCGAAGAAGGCCGTTACTTTGCCGCGCGGCGCCAGGCCCTGGGCGGTTATGTTCCTGCCCGGCACAGTTCGGTACCGGCCCTGCAAGTGCCGCCGCTCGAAGCGTTTGCCACCCAACTCAAAGACACTGGCGAGCGTGCCATTTCCACTACCATGGCCTTCGTGCGCATCCTCGGCACCCTGCTGAAAGACCCGAACATCGGCAAGTTGATCGTGCCGATTGTGCCGGACGAATCGCGCACCTTTGGCATGGAAAGCCTGTTCCGCCAGATCGGTATTCATTCTGCCGTGGGTCAGCTCTATACCCCGCAGGACGCCGGGCAACTGAGCTACTACAAAGAGAGCAAAGACGGGCAGATCCTACAGGAGGGCCTGAATGAGTCCGGCGCGTTTTCTTCGTGGATCGCTGCCAGCACGTCCTACGCCAACCACGGCCTGATGACGCTGCCCTTCTATATTTTCTACTCGATGTTCGGTTTCCAGCGTGTCGGCGACCTGGCCTGGGCCGCAGGCGATGCGCGGGCCCGTGGCTTCCTGCTGGGGGCCACCGCCGGGCGCACCACACTGATGGGCGAAGGCTTACAGCACGATGATGGGCATAGCCATGTGCTGGCCTCGGTGGTTCCTTGCTGCGTATCCTACGACCCAACCTTTGCCTACGAGCTTGCGGTAATCATCCGCGAGGGCATGCGGCGCATGTACGTCGAACAGGAGGACATTTACTACTACATCACCCTGCTCAATGAAAACTACCCGCACCCGGCCATGCCCGAAGGTGTCGAGGATGGCATTCTCAAGGGCATGTATCGACTGAAGGCGGGTCAGCAAGCCCAGGTGCAACTGATGGGCAGTGGCTCGATCCTGCGCGAAGTGATCGCCGCCGCAGATTTGCTGCGTGAGGACTTTGCCGTGGACAGTGACGTCTGGAGTGTTACCAGCCTCACCGAACTGCGCCGTGAGGGCCTTGGGGTGGAGCGCTGGAACCTCTTGCACCCCGAGGACGAGCCACGCACCAGCTACGTGGAGCAATGCCTGGCGGACCACCCGGGGCCGGTGGTGATTGCCACCGACTACATGAAGATCTTCGCCGATCAGATTCGCCCATTCGTCACAGGCAGGCGCTTTGTCGCGCTGGGCACTGACGGTTTTGGCCAGTCCGATACCCGTGAAGCGCTGCGCGAGTTCTTCGAGGTGGACCGCCATTTCATCGTCTTGGCGACATTGAAGGCCCTGGCTGATGACGGCCTGATCAGCCGCACCAAAGTCGGCGAGGCGATCAGCCGCTACGGGATCGACGTCGATAAAGCCGACCCGGCCGGCGTCTAGTTACTGCCCGTTGGCCGGCAGCGGCGGGATGGTCTCTGTCGGTGGCGGCAGCACAGGCGCAGTCGGCGCTGGCACTTCTGCCGGTACTGCCTCTGGCGCAATCGGCGTGGCTTCCACCGGTGGTGCAAGCGGCTCCGAGACGGGCGGTGCGACAGGCATGGCGGGCGCTTCCTGCGGCGCTTGCACCTTGTCCAGCACCGGCGCGGGCTTGGGCTCCGGCACGCCGAGATCGGCCTTGGGCGCTTCGGGAATGTGTTCGGCGGCCTTCACTTCCTGAGGCAGGAACACGTCCACCAAGGCAAAGTAGCGGTCATAGAATTTGGGTGAGGTGACGGTCTCGCTGGCCACCTTGACCATCGAGTCGTCGGTGGAGCCAATCGGCATCGACACCGAACCCAGCACGCCCACCCCCAGGCTGGCGGAGTTGTTGACCTTCTTCAGCGCGTAGCGATCCTGCAGGGCGTTGGCAAACATCGTCGCATGATGCTCGCCGCTGCCATCTTCGGCACACACCACGTTGAAGCTGATCTGCAGATGGGTCTCGCCGGTCTGCTGGAAACTTTTGTTACCACTCACCAGCTTCGGGTCGCTGCTGGTGATGATGTAGCCCTGGCTGAGCAACGCCCGGCGTGCCGCTTCGCAGGCCGCGACATCGCTGACCGGGTAATTGCGCGAAAACGTACCGGAATCGTCGAAATTCTCATGTTCGTAGATAGCGGTCTTGGGCGACGAGCAGCCCGTGGCGCCTGCCAGCACCAGCGCGAGCGCAAGGCCACGCAAGTGAAATGAAGTCGACATTGATCATCCTGAGGAAAACGGTCAGGGCGGTATTGTGCAACAGATCACCGGGTGCGCGCGCGGATTCCTGTCGGTAAAACGTCACTGGCCGGCTCGACGCGCGGTGCAGGAAAAAGCCTGGCGCTCATATGATCGATAAACACCCGCAGTTTGGCCGAGGCATGTCGGCTCGACGGCCAGAGCATCCAGAAGCTGCCACTGTGCTCCAGGTAATCGTCCAGCACCCGCTGCAGGCGGCCCTGCTCGACGGATACGCGGACCATGAAGTCCGGCAGGCAGGCAATCCCCAGGCCTTCGTGCACTACGTGCTTTAGCGACTCGATGGTAGTGCTGACCAACGGTGCACGCAGCACCGGCTCGGGTTCGCCGGGTAAATGGCGCAGGGGCCAGCTCTCCAGCTTGCCGGTGGCGCAAAACTTGTGACGCAGGCAGGCATGATGGTTGAGGTCCGTAGGACAGGCCGGTACGCCGTGTAAGGCGAAGTACTGCGGCGCTCCCACCAGCACCAACCGATAGTGCCCCAGCAGCCGCGCCGACAGCCGCGAGTCCTCGGGCTTGCCGGTGCGCACCACAGCGTCGAAGCCTTCCTCGATCACATCCACCATGCGGTCGGAAAAATCCACGTCCAGCTCAATCTCTGGATAGGCCCGCATAAACTCGGTCAGCACCGGCATCAACAGGCCCCTGACCTGGGGCAAGCTGATGCGCAATTTGCCTCGGGGGGTGGTCGCTGCTTCAGTCAACTCCTGCTCGGCCGCTTCAACCTCGGCCAGGATCCGCCGCGAACGCTCGAGAAACAGCGCGCCCTCGGCCGTCAGCGTGATACTGCGGGTACTGCGATGGAACAGCCGCACCCCCAGACGCTGCTCCATGCGCGCAATGCTTTTGCCCACAGCCGAGGACGACACCCCCAGCAGCCGACCGACCTGGGTAAAGCTGCGGGTCTCCGCGACCTGCACAAACACCGACATACTGCCCAGACTGTCCATTGTCACTTCCTGCGAATTACGGACATAAACGTCCGATAAGTTCGGAACCTTAGCCCATTTTTCCAAGTGGTTCAGCCCCCTACTCTGCCCCGATGTCCTGATGCCTTGAATACGGAGCCGAGCCACATGAATGACTGCAGTACACCGCAATGCCTGCCCAGCCAGCGCGAACGCCTGCCCATGGCGGGCTTGCTGGCGCTGGCCACCGCCGGCTTCATCACCATCCTCACCGAGGCGATGCCCGCAGGTCTGCTGCCCCAGATGAGCGCCGGCCTCGGGGTGAGCGAGGCGCTGGTCGGCCAGCTCGTCACGCTGTATGCCCTCGGCTCGTTGCTGGCCGCCATCCCCCTGACCATCGCCACCCGTGGCTGGCGCCGCCGCCCCTTGCTGATGCTAGCCATTGGTGGCTTCGCGCTAGTCAACAGTGTCACGGCACTATCAAGCGTGTATTGGCTGACCCTGGTCGCACGGCTGTTGGCCGGGGTGTTCGCGGGTTTGCTCTGGGCACTGCTGGCAGGATATGCCAGCCGCATGGTGGCGCCGCACCTACAGGGCCGGGCGATTGCCGTGGCAATGCTGGGCGCGCCCCTGGCGTTATCCCTTGGAGTACCTGCTGGAACGTTTCTGGGCACTGCAGTGGGTTGGCGCTTGAGCTTTGCGATCATGACCGGGCTGACGGTGCTGCTACTGGCGTGGGTGCGCTGGCAGGTGCCGGACTTTGCCGGGCAACGTGCGCAACAGCGCCTGGGCTTGCACCAGGTCCTGCGTTTGCCGGGGGTGCGTCCGGTGCTGTGGGTGACCTTCACCTACGTGCTGGCGCACAACATTCTGTACACCTATATCGCGCCGTTCCTGGTGCCCGCAGGGCTTAGCGCCGACATCGACCGGGTGTTGCTGGTATTTGGCCTGGCCGCGCTGATGGGAATCTGGATCGTCGGCCTGTTGATTGACCGCCTGCTGCAGATCTTGCTGGTGAGCAGTTGCACGCTGTTTGCCGCTGCGGCATTGGCCCTGGGGCTGTGGATCGCCTCTACCGAGGTCGTCTACCTGTCAGTCGCCATCTGGGGCCTGGCATTTGGCGGCTTGCCTGCCTTGCTGCAAACCGCGCTGGCCAAATCGGCCGGTGACTCGGCGGATGCAGCCCAGTCGATGCTGGTGACGGTGTGGAACCTGGGGATTGCCGGCGGTGGGCTGCTGGGCGGCATACTGCTTCAGGGATGGGGCGTCATGTGGTTTCCCTGGGTCGTTGCCGCCTTGGCTACGCTGGCATTGATCACCACCCTACAGCCTCGCCGCACCTGACAAACAGGCAAAAAAAGACCCCGGTTTCAGGCCGGGGTCTTTTTTGGAGACGCTATCACAGCATCAGAAGCGCTTGATGTCAGCCTTGGCTTCCAGTTCCTTGCGGAACGCAGCGAAGTCTTGCTGGCCGACGCGCGAAGCGAGGAAGCGACGATACTGCTCCTTCTCCTCTTCGGTTGGCGCAGCCCCTTCGGTGACGCTGTTCAAGCGCACGATCATCAAGCTGCCATCACGCAGGGTCACGTCAGCAAAGGTCGGCTTGTCTTTAGCAACAGGCTTGGCCATGCGGAACAGTGCCTGCAGTACGGCAGGCTCAACGCCTTCCTGGCCACGGGTGGCCGCTTCAGTGACTTTCCAGGCCTGACCATCAACCGGCTTGTCCAACGCCAGCTTGCCATCGCGCAGGTTGGCGATCAGCTCGTCAGCGTGAGCCTTCGCCGCAGCGCTTGCGCGCTCCTTGGTCATCTGGGCACGGATGGCGGTCGCCACGCTTTCCAGCGGCAGTTGCTCCGGCTTGCGGTGCTCCTTGGCGCGCAGGACTACGATGGTTTCCGGATCCAGTTCGATGGCGGTGCTGTTGGCACCCTCATCCAGCACTTCAGGGCTGAAAGCTGCCTGGATCACGGCACGGTTGGCCGTGATGCCTTCGCCACCTTCACGGCCAAACGGCGCCGAGGTGTGCACGGTCAGTTTCAGGTCCGAAGCTGGCTGGGCCAGGTCGGAGGCTTCGAATGCCGCGTCTTCCAGTTGCTTGGTCGCCTCGACGAAGCGCTGCTCCACTTGCTGGGTCTTCAGCTCGCGGGTCAGCTTGTCTTTCAGGCTGGCGAACGATGGCACTTCTGGCGCTTCAACACCCAGCAGCTTGATCAGGTGCCAGCCGAAGCTGGAACGTACCGGTGCCGAGACCTGGTCCTGGTTCAAGCCGTACAGGGCGCTTTCGAACTCAGGATCGTAGACGCCAGGGCCTGCAAAACCCAGATCGCCGCCGTTGTTGGCCGAGCCCGGATCCTGGGAGAACTCCTTGGCCAGGGCCTCGAAGCTTTCGCCCTTGGCCAGGCGTGCCTGGACTTCGTCGATCTTGGCCTTGGCCTGGGCCTCGGTCACCTTGTCGTTGACTTCGATCAGAATGTGCGCGGCACGACGCTGTTCAGCGAGGTTGGCGGTTTCTTTCTCGTACAGGGCCTGCAGCTCATCGTCGTTGACCGTTACCTGGTCGAAGAACGAAGCCTTCTTCAGCTCCAGGTAGTCGATGACGACCTGGTCCGGGGTCATGAACTCCTTGGCGTGCTGGTCGTAATAAGCCTTGACCTCGTCGTCAGTGAGTTTCACTGCGGCCGGGTCGGCCTTGACGCTGACGGTGGCGAAATCACGGGTCTGTTTTTCCAGGCGCGCAAAGTTCAGGACTTCCTGATCGGTGACAAAACCGCTGCCGGCAATGCCTGCACGCAGTTGGCCGATCAGCATTTCCTGGGTCAGCATCTGACGGAATTGCATACGGCTGTAGCCCAGTTGACGGATCACCTGGTCAAAGCGCTCAGCGCTGAACTTGCCGTCTTCCTGGAACTCCGGGGTCTGCAGGATCACTTGGTCCAGTGCAGCTTCCGAGAAGGAGAACTTCGAATCCGCCGCGCCTTGCAGCAGCAGCTTGCGCTCGATCAGGCCCTTGAGGGCCGCTTCGCGCAGCATTTTTTCATCCAGCAAGGACGCATCGAAGTCCTTGCCCAGTTGTTGCATCAGCTGCCGACGTTGCATGTCGACGGCCTGGCTCAGCTCGTTTTGACTGATTTCTTCACCGTTGACCTTGGCCGCGTCCTGGCTGTTGGTCGTGGCCTGGAAAATGGCCTCGATACCGGTGAAAGCCATCAATACAACGATGAGGCCGATAATGGTCTTGGCAATCCAGCCTTGTGAATTGTCCCTGATATTCTGCAGCATGCGTCCCCCAGAAACGGTTGAACTTCAAAATTAGGCAACCGTGGAGCGTGGGTAGAATCCGGATAGAAGAAAGGCGCATCCGAGGATGCGCCTTCTCGTAACTGGCGGAACGGACGGGTATTGAACCCGCCCCCCGGCGTAGCGACCCGATGGATACTCGGGTCAGTTGCCGCTCCGCTGCCAGGCCAGACCAGCGTCCAGCCCGGATAGGCAAAGGCTTGAACGAAGCTTAGTTAACGGCTTCTTTCAGGGCTTTACCGGCTTTGAAACCTGGTTTCTTGGCAGCAGCGATTTGCAGTGCTTTGCCAGTCTGTGGGTTACGGCCAGTGCGAGCTGGGCGATCGGTCACAGAAAAAGTACCGAAACCTACCAGTACCACGGAGTCGCCGGCCTTGAGAGCGCCAGTGACGGATTCGATTACTGCGTCCAGCGCACGGCCAGCAGCGGCTTTCGGGATATCAGCAGATGCGGCGATAGCATCAATCAGTTCCGACTTGTTCACTCTAAGTCCCCTTATATCTATTGAGTATGATTCTAAGTTTTTTGGTGAAAGCAAAAACCAGTGCTGAATGGCCTACAGACACTTAAGAGCCGCTTTATAACAAGGGCTCTAAAAAGCTGTCAAGGAAGCCACCAGGCTTAAACGTATTAATGCGTGCTAATTCTTTCCTTAGAGTCAGTCTCGCGTTTTTCGTCCTTCGCGACTATCTCCGGAGCCACATCTGGCAAGGGCTCCGGCGCGTATTGCAGCGCAATTTGCAGGACCTCGTCAATCCATTTAACCGGTTTAATCTGCAGATCCTGCTTAATGTTGTCAGGAATTTCCTTCAAGTCGCGAACATTCTCTTCCGGAATGATCACCGTCTTGATGCCACCACGGTGGGCCGCCAGCAACTTTTCCTTCAGGCCACCAATGGCCAATACCTGGCCGCGCAGGGTGATTTCCCCGGTCATGGCGACATCGGCGCGCACCGGGATGCCGGTCAGGGCCGATACCAGGGCCGTGCACATGCCTACGCCAGCGCTGGGGCCGTCTTTGGGGGTAGCCCCTTCCGGCATGTGGATGTGGGTGTCGTGCTTCTCGTGGAAGTCCAGGGGGATCCCCAGGCTGCGTGCGCGGCTGCGCACCACGGTCTGCGCGGCAGTGATGGATTCGACCATCACGTCACCCAGGGAACCGGTCTTGATCAATTGACCTTTGCCAGGGATAACCGCCGCTTCGATGGTCAGCAATTCGCCGCCCACCTGGGTCCACGCCAGGCCAGTCACCTGCCCTACCTGATCCTGCTGCTCGGCCAGGCCGTAGCGGAATTTACGCACGCCCAGGAAGTGTTCCAGAGCATCGGCGGTGACCTTCACAGAGAAGCGTTTTTCCAGGGCATGTTCCTTGACCGCCTTACGGCAGATCTTCGCCAACTGGCGCTCAAGGCCCCGTACACCGGCCTCGCGGGTGTAGTAACGAATGATGTCGCGGATCGACTCGACGTCGAATTCGATCTCGCCCTTCTTCAGGCCATTGGCCGAAATCTGCTTGGGCGCGAGGTATTTGACGGCGATATTGATCTTCTCGTCTTCGGTGTAACCCGGCAGACGAATCACTTCCATCCGGTCCAGCAACGCCGGCGGGATGTTCATGGAGTTGGAGGTGCACAGGAACATTACGTCGGACAGGTCGTAGTCGACTTCCAGGTAATGGTCGTTGAAATTGTGGTTCTGCTCGGGGTCGAGCACTTCGAGCAAGGCCGATGCCGGATCGCCCCGCATGTCGCTGCCCATTTTGTCGATTTCATCGAGCAGGAACAGAGGGTTGCGTACGCCAACCTTTGTCATCTTTTGAATCAATCTTCCCGGCATCGAACCGATGTAAGTCCGGCGATGACCGCGAATTTCCGCTTCATCACGCACACCACCGAGGGCCATGCGCACGAATTTGCGGTTGGTGGCATTGGCGATCGACTCGGCCAGGGAGGTTTTACCCACGCCAGGAGGACCGACCAGGCACAATACCGGGCCACGAATCTTCTTCACACGCTTTTGCACGGCGAGGTATTCGAGGATGCGTTCCTTGACCTCTTCCAGGCCATAGTGGTCGGCGTCGAGGATATCTTCGGCACGCGCCAGGTCCAGGCGTACCTTGGTCTGGGCCTTCCACGGCACCTGCACCAGCCAGTCGATGTAGGAACGAACCACGGTGGCTTCGGCGGACATCGGCGACATTTGCTTGAGTTTGTTCAACTCGGCGGTGGCTTTGGTCAGCGCGTCTTTAGGCAAGCCAGCGGCGTCGATGCGCTTTTTCAGCTCTTCGATCTCGTTGTGGCCTTCTTCGCCGTCGCCGAGCTCTTTCTGAATGGCCTTCATCTGCTCATTCAGGTAGTACTCGCGCTGGCTGCGCTCCATCTGCTTCTTCACGCGACCGCGAATGCGTTTCTCAACCTGCAGCAGGTCGATCTCGGCATCCAGCAGGGCCAGGACGTGCTCGACCCGGGTCGACAGGTCGATGATTTCGAGGATGTCCTGCTTCTGCTCGATCTTCAGCGCCATGTGCGCGGCCATGGTGTCGACCAGGCGGCTTGGCTCATCAATGCTGTTGAGGGAGGACAGGACCTCAGCCGGGACTTTTTTGCCCAGTTGCACGTATTGCTCGAACTGGGAAAGCAGGCTGCGTACAAAAACTTCGGATTCACGCTCAGGCGCATCGACTTCGTCGATCAACGCCACTTCTGCACGCAGGTGGCCATCCACCTCCATGAAGCGCTCGACCGCACCGCGCTGCTCGCCCTCGACCAGCACCTTGACGGTGCCATCTGGCAGCTTGAGCAATTGCAGAACGGTAGCAATAGTGCCGACGCGATACAGGGCGTCTTCGCCTGGATCGTCGTCAGCCGGATTTCTCTGGGCCAACAGCAGGATCTGCTTGTCGCCCGTCATCGCGGCCTCGAGGGCTTCGATAGACTTCTCGCGCCCCACGAACAGCGGGATAACCATGTGCGGATACACAACCACATCACGCAATGGCAGGAGAGGCAATTCAATGGTTGTCTTCATGATTTCGCCTCTATGACAGATGAAAGTAAGCTTGAAACCAAGATGGGGGCTGCGTGTAAAAAAAACAAGCTCAATGCTGGCAGTTACACACAGTAAAAATTCCTATGCAAAACAAAGGGGCCCCTAGAGGCCCCTTGTTTGTACCGAAACTGCGAAACGCTTACGCGTCTGGCGCAGCCTTGGCAGCCGGCTCACTGTTTTCGTAGATATACAGTGGCTTGGACTTACCTTCTATAACGCTTTCGTCGATCACCACTTTACTCACCTCGGACTGCGAGGGGATTTCGTACATGGTGTCGAGCAATACGCCTTCGAGAATCGAACGCAAACCGCGCGCACCGGTCTTGCGCTCCAGTGCCCGCTTGGCCACCGATTTAAGCGCATCAGCACGGAACTCGAGGTCTACACCTTCCATTTCGAACAGCTTGGCGTATTGCTTGGTCAGGGCGTTTTTCGGCTCGGTGAGGATCTGAATCAGAGCAGCCTCATCCAGCTCGTCCAACGTCGCCAGGACCGGCAGACGGCCAACGAACTCCGGGATCAGACCGAACTTGACCAGATCGTCAGGCTCGACTTCACGCAGGGACTCGCCCACCTTCTTGCCTTCTTCCTTGCTGCGCACTTCTGCACTGAAACCGATGCCGCCACGGGTGGAACGGTTTTGAATAACCTTTTCCAGGCCGGAGAACGCACCGCCACAGATAAACAGGATGTTACGCGTATCAACCTGCAGGAATTCCTGCTGCGGGTGCTTGCGGCCGCCTTGGGGCGGTACAGAAGCGACCGTGCCTTCAATCAGCTTCAGCAGGGCTTGCTGCACGCCTTCACCGGAAACATCCCGGGTGATCGACGGGTTGTCAGACTTGCGCGAAATCTTGTCGATTTCATCGATATAGACAATACCCATCTGGGCCTTCTCTACGTCGTAATCGCACTTCTGCAGCAGTTTCTGAATGATGTTCTCGACATCTTCACCCACGTAACCCGCCTCAGTGAGGGTGGTGGCGTCGGCGATGGTGAAGGGAACGTTCAGCAGGCGAGCGAGGGTTTCTGCAAGCAGGGTTTTACCCGAGCCTGTAGGACCGATCAGCAGGATGTTGCTCTTGCCGAGTTCGACCTCATCACCTTTCTTGTCACGCTGGTTCAAGCGCTTGTAGTGGTTGTACACCGCTACGGCCAGAACCTTCTTTGCACGCTCTTGACCAATCACGTACTGATCAAGGATGCCGCTGATTTCTTTAGGCGAAGGCAATTTATGCGCGCTGCTCTCGGCCTGTGCCTCCTGCACCTCCTCACGGATGATGTCATTGCACAGGTCGACGCACTCGTCGCAGATAAAGACCGAGGGGCCGGCAATCAATTTGCGCACTTCATGCTGGCTTTTGCCACAGAAGGAGCAATAGAGCAGCTTGCCGTTGTCCTCGCCGTTGCGGGTGTCAGTCATTCGTTCGATCCAAATCCGATAGGCTTGCAACACAAGATGAAGGCTTATGCGGGCTTTTTCAAGCCCGCCGGTGGTCGGACATGCCGACCAGGCCTATTTTGAGCTGCTTATATTAAGCGGGGCGCTTGTCGATCACGGCGTCGATCAGCCCGTATTCACGTGCGGCTTCGGCACTCATGAAGTTGTCGCGGTTAGTGTCGCGCTCGATTTCTTCCAGGGTGTGCCCGCTGTGCTTGGCCATCAGCGTGTTGAGGCGCTCACGGATAAACAGGATTTCCTTGGCGTGGATTTCGATGTCCGACGCCTGGCCCTGGAAACCGCCCAGTGGCTGGTGAATCATCACACGCGAGTTAGGCAGGCAGAAACGCTTGCCTTCAGCACCGGCTGTCAGCAGGAATGCACCCATGCTGCAGGCCTGGCCAATGCAAGTGGTGGACACGTTCGGCTTGATGAACTGCATGGTGTCGTAGATCGACATGCCGGCTGTCACCGAACCGCCTGGGGAGTTGATGTAAAGATGGATGTCCTTGTCCGGGTTTTCCGCTTCAAGGAACAGCAGTTGCGCACAGATCAGGTTGGCCATGTAGTCCTCTACCGGACCAACCAGAAAGATCACTCGCTCCTTGAGCAGGCGCGAATAGATGTCGTAGGCGCGTTCGCCACGAGCAGATTGCTCGACAACCATCGGGACCAGGCCGCCTGCGGCCTGGATATCAGAGTTCTGCTGAATATACGAATTACGGAACATGCTCTGCAGTTACTCCCAAATAGTCATGTCTTGAATACGCATAAGCCAGCGCGAGGCTGGCTTATGGGTGTATTTTCAAACGAGTTGGACAATCAGTCGGCTTGTGCTGCTTCTGCCGGCTTGACTGCTTCTTCGTAAGAGACCGCTTTGTCGGTCACCTTAGCCTTCTGCAGAACAGTATCCACAACTTGTTCTTCCAGCACAACCGAACGGACTTCGTTCAGCTGCTGGTCATTCTTGTAGTACCAAGCCACGACCTGCTCAGGCTCCTGGTAGGCCGAAGCCATTTCCTGGATCATTTCGCGAACGCGATCTTCGTCTGGCTTGAGGTCGAACTGCTTGACCACTTCAGCCACGATCAGACCCAGCACAACGCGGCGCTTGGCTTGCTCTTCGAACAGCTCGGCCGGCAGTTGATCAGGCTTGATGTTGCCACCAAACTGCTGAACAGCTTGTACGCGCAGGCGATCCACTTCGTTGGACAGCAGGGCCTTAGGCACTTCGATCGGGTTGGAGGCCAGCAGACCGTCCATAACCTGGTTCTTGACCTTGGACTTGATGGCCTGGCGCAGCTCACGCTCCATGTTCTTGCGAACTTCGGCGCGGAAACCTTCGATACCGGTTTCCTTGATACCGAACTGGGCGAAGAACTCTTCGTTCAGTTCTGGCAGCTTAGGCTCGGAAACACTGTTGACGGTCACAGTGAACTCGGCGGCTTTGCCAGCCAGGTCCAGGTTCTGGTAGTCAGCAGGGAAAGTCAGGTTCAGAACGCGCTCTTCGCCGGCTTTAGCGCCAACCAGACCGTCTTCGAAACCCGGGATCATGCGGTTGGAGCCCAGTACCAACTGGGTGCCCTTGGCCGAGCCGCCAGCGAACACTTCGCCGTCAACCTTGCCCACGAAGTCGATGTTCAACTGGTCTTCGTTCTGGGCAGCGCGATCGGCCACTTCAAAACGGGTGTTCTGCTTGCGCAGGATTTCCAGCATGTTGTCCAGGTCGGCATCGGCCACTTCGGCGCTCAGGCGCTCGATTTCGATACCTTCGAAGCCAGCAACGGTGAACTCCGGGAACACTTCGAATACAGCAACGTATTCCAGGTCCTTGCCAGCTTCCAGGGACTTAGGCTCGATGGAAGGCGAGCCAGCCGGGTTCAGCTTTTGCTCGACAACCGCTTCGTAGAAGGAAGCCTGGATCACGTCACCGACAGCATCTTGACGTGCATCAGCACCAAAACGGCGCTTGATTTCGCTCATCGGCACTTTGCCTGGACGGAAACCAGCGATCTTGGCCTTCTGGGCAGTCTGCTGCAGACGCTTGTTGACCGCGGTCTCGATGCGCTCTGCCGGCACGGTGATGCTCATGCGGCGCTCGAGAGCAGTAGTATTTTCAACAGAAACTTGCATGGATATTCCTCGTTGCACAGACGTTAGCCGGCCGTTTCCGACCCAAGAATCAAGGGCATGCATTCTAGTGGGTCAAACTCAAGAAGTCACCCTACTGAAAACGGGTAAAAAAACAGCAGGCAATTTACAGGTACGAATGCACGAATGCTCCTCGCCCCAGTGACAAATACAGCCAATCACGCCAGGGCTCTGTGCCAACCCTTCTATATATAGAAGCAGCCAGCGACCATCTCCCTGACAGCCGACCTTGCACGCAAGGCCGGCGGGTAGTTCGGCATCATCGAGAAACAAAAATACGACGAAGCGCCCCACCCCTGCGACCCAGTACCTGCAGCCGCCGAATACGCAAACCGCTAAAACAAAAAAGGCGCCAGACTGTTAAATCTGGCGCCTTTCGGAATATGGGGTGGACGAAGGGGATCGAACCCTCGACAACGGGAGTCACAATCCCGTGCTCTACCAACTGAGCTACGCCCACCATATTGCGTGACAAAGAAGCCAATTGCCTTCTCTGTTAAGCCCCAACCTAGCCCATGGCAAGGGTGACGCTGTATTTGGTGCGGATGAAGAGACTCGAACTCTTACGCCTCGCGGCGCTGGAACCTAAATCCAGTGTGTCTACCAATTCCACCACATCCGCGGCTTGAAACTTTTAAAACAAAGGCGCCAGACCGTTAAATCTGGCGCCTTTTGAAATATGGGGTGGACGAAGGGGATCGAACCCTCGACAACGGGAGTCACAATCCCGTGCTCTACCAACTGAGCTACGCCCACCATCTTGCGCTACTTGTGCCAAAGCTGCCTAATGGCGCACCCGGCAGGACTCGAACCTGCGACCATCCGCTTAGAAGGCGGATGCTCTATCCAGCTGAGCTACGGGCGCCTGATTAATCTGTACTCTTGGAGGACTACAAACTAAATGCTTCCAGCCTCACACAATAAAACAGCTATTGCGCTCGACCTTCTTAACCAGTGCTAGGCTGTGCCCGACAAGTGCGACGAATAGTATAGACGCCCCCAGGGGCCGTCAAATCTTTTTTGAAAAAAATTCATTTTATTTAAGGGGTTAGGGGAATTTGCAGACCAAGCGCCTTTGCCCTCACGTCCTGGCGTGCGAGAATGCGCGCACTTTTCCTCCCCCTCTCGATGGTTAATCACGCGTAATGACTGCACAACTTATCGACGGCAAATCAATCGCCGCCAGCCTGCGCCAGCAGATCGCCAAACGTGTCGCCGAGCGTCGCCAGCTTGGCCTGCGCACGCCGGGGCTCGCGGTGATCCTGGTCGGCAGCGATCCTGCCTCCCAGGTTTATGTCTCGCACAAGCGTAAAGACTGTGAAGAGGTCGGCTTTATTTCCAAGGCCTACGACTTGCCTTCCGACACCACCCAGCAGGCCCTCACCGACCTGATTGACGGCCTCAACGACGATCCGAATATCGACGGCATCCTGCTGCAATTGCCGCTGCCGGAGCATCTGGATGCTTCCCTGTTGCTGGAGCGCATCCGCCCCGACAAAGACGTCGACGGTTTCCACCCCTATAACGTCGGTCGCCTGGCCCAGCGTATTCCACTGCTGCGCCCCTGCACGCCGAAGGGCATCATGACCCTGCTGGAAAGCACCGGCGTCGACCTGTACGGCCTGGACGCCGTGATCGTCGGCGCGTCCAACATTGTTGGTCGCCCAATGGCCATGGAACTGCTGCTGGCCGGCTGCACCGTGACCGTGACCCACCGCTTCACCAAGGATCTGGCGGGCCATGTTGGCCGTGCCGACCTGGTGGTAGTCGCCGCCGGCAAGCCGGGCCTAGTCAAGGGTGAGTGGATCAAGGAAGGCGCCATCGTGATCGACGTGGGCATCAACCGTCAGGACGACGGCAAGCTGGTGGGCGACGTGGTGTATGAAACCGCCCTGCCCCGTGCCGGCTGGATTACCCCGGTGCCGGGTGGTGTTGGCCCGATGACCCGTGCCTGCCTGCTGGAAAACACGCTGTACGCGGCCGAAACCCTGCACAGCTGATCACCTGCAGCGCCAAAAGAGCCCCGCCTTGACCCAAGGCTGTTCACAGGTCACGCCGGGCTTCCTGAAAAATCCGCTGCCAGCTGTCTGGCAGCGGATTTTTTTATTCCCGCTCGATAGAACAGTGCGCCGCGGCTTTCTGAAAGTGATGCCTGCGCACTTAAAAGCAACGCCAATCAGCAGTGCAATCCCCAAACCCCATAACCCTATGATGGTCAGTGGCATCTGCGGCTTCACCGATCAACAACGTTGTAGTACCCCTACGCACAGTAATAAATGGGTGGCCCAACGAATCGTTTTACCGTTCATCTTCGTCCCTGATTTCAACGACTCCTACTCGACGCAACGCTGACAAAAAGCCCCTCTCAAAGGCCCTGAGGCTTTTGTATCAGTCCTACATGCCCAGGGCTGACAGAAGCGTTTTTGCCATATCTGCGCGCCAATGCGCTTTGCGCTACAACCCTAACCAATCATCGGCTTACAGCCTTTATTTAAAGGCTCTCTATCAGTTTCTGATCCATACTAATAATATTAATTTTGGGTATTTCTGGGTTTTCCAAAGGGGGCAAGTCCAGGAAATACGGGGCTTGCCTACTTTGGGATACCCACCATTCGATAGCGAAACGCGGTCGGTGGTACAAAAATTGGTACGAGATTCACCCCTCCCCCGGCGTCCTGCCGACCGCTCACAATCCACCACCAAGCAACCCAACTGCTACGCTGTTCACTCCAAGGAGGAACACCGATGCCGAACTCTGACCTGCTCCCTTCCCTGCTGTCCAAAATCAACGAAAACCAACTCGCCCTTGAAGCAGCCATCATGGAGCTTACGAACTGGGTTGAGCAGCAAGGCGGCACCGAAGTTGCCGACAACGTTCGCGGCGCGCTGGACACCATCGACCGCAACGAAGAGTTCATCAAGCTAACCTTGGCCGTTCTCAACGCTCCCTGACTGATCGTCGGGAACACCTGCAGTTCGTCGTCTCGCAACCTCTGTCCGCACAAATCTCGATTACTGTATGGATATACAGTTTTCGGATTCCCCAACCATGAACATCGATGAAGACACCTGCGAGTGGCTTGGATGCCCTACGCCTCTAGAAATGCACAAACAACACGCGCTGCTCCTAGAGAATGAGATTCAGGAACTGCAACTGCAGCTTCGCAAAGCCAGAGAGGGCATCTACGGCTTGGTGCGAATGCACGCTGAGTTATCTACCGAGCGCGACAAGCTTCGCGCAGAGCTCAAGGCGTCAGATAGCGCTCTTTCTAGCTGCAATACAGACCTGGGTTTTGTCACAAGCAAGCTCAATTCACTTGAATGGGCGCTTGCGCGGGCTACAAACGGGGCCTGGGGAAGTACCCCCATGAAGATTCTGCCGAGTGATCTAAGCTGAAGTTTCTACCGAGGGCTTGCCGATGTGCGGAAGACTTTCACAGTACAGCGGAATTCATGACTTCGTTGCGGTACTGAGCATGCCCAACGCCCTGGCAAACTCAGTGGGTGAGGCACCGTTTGAGCGGTACAACGTAGCACCAACCACCCAGGTCGCCCTGCTCCACCAGCAGGATGAAACCCTGCACGCAGACCTGGTGCGGTGGGGTTGGCGACCACACTGGGCCAAGGACCGTGCTGCGCCGATAAACGCTCGAGTCGAGAAAGTGGCCCACGGCCCATTCTTCCGGGCGATCTGGCCGCACCGGGCAATCACGCCCGTGGACAACTGGTTTGAATGGGTTGATGAAGGGGGGCCAAAGAAACAGCCCTACCTGATCCGCCGGCGGGATGGCGCGCCAGTGCTGTGTGCGACCATAGGCCAGCTACCCGACACAGATGAAGGCCAAGGCGAGCATGACGGCTTTGTGATCATCACCGCAGACAGCGCCGGCGGCATGGTGGACATTCACGACCGGCGGCCCGTGGTGCTGACGCCCGAACTGGCCAGGGAATGGCTGGACCCAGCCACACCCAAGGAGCGTGCCGAGCAGATGGTATTGCACCAGGGCGAACCGTCCGAGGCTTTCGAATGGTTCAGGGTCGATATGGCAGTGGGCAACGTAAGGAACAAAGGCCCGGGACTGATAGAGCGCCTGACCTAGAAAAGCCCGCCAAGGTCAGAGGGCTTCCAATTCATTATCACCAACTCCCCGCTGACCTCAGCCTTCCCTTGCCGCTGATTCGTCGTGGAATAGCGAATATCCACAGTTTCAAAGTGGAACCCCTCAAATACCCGCCTTATGTCCGGATGGTCATTGATGCTGACCATCACCTTTCCTTTGCAGCGCCGCATGAAGTCAGCCATCCGTTCATAGTTTTCGAACGGAAAGTCCACACCGTACCCGGCGGTCTGCCAGTAAGGCGGGTCCATGTAATGGAAGGTGTGAGGCCGGTCGTAACGTTCGGCACATTCAAGCCAGCCGAGGTTTTCGACATAGGTTCCGGAAAGACGCTGCCACGCGGCTGACAAGTTCTCCTCAATCCGGAGCAGGTTGATAGCTGGGCCCGTCGTCGCTGTGCCAAAGGTCTGTCCGCTGACCTTGCCCGCAAATGCGTGGTGCTGCAGGTAGAAAAACCGCGCAGCCCGCTGAATGTCGGTGAGCGTTTCAGGCCTGGTCATCTTCTGCCACTCAAATACCTGGCGCGAGCTGAGCGCCCATTTGAACTGGCGCACGAACTCCTCCAGGTGGTTCTGCACGACCCGGTACAACGTCACCAGGTCGCCATTGATATCGTTAAGAACTTCGACTGGTGCAGCCTGAGGGCGCATGAAGTAAAGCGCAGCGCCACCAGCAAACACTTCAACGTAGCATTCGTGCGGTGGAAACAGTGGAATAAGGCGGTCAGCCAGACGACGTTTGCCGCCCATCCATGGAACGATTGGGTTTGTCATTTTTGCAATCCTTTGCAAAGTGGGTGCTTATTGGGGGTCATGTTAATTTTTGCGACCGGGAATGTGGGTCAGGGCGCAATGGTCCTGACATACGCCTGGCACGCCCGCAGCGCGATCAATCCTTGGTCGCCGGCATCGGTGATGGCGATAATTCGTTGAGCATGCGCTGGGTCAAGTTGGGCTCTCTGGGCTCCATGAACCACGCCGACGGCGCCGGGGGCGGTAGGCACGTTGCAGCCACTGGCTGAATCCGTGGCGTCGAGAAGGACTGACAGCCGCAAATCAGTAGTAGCAAGGCGGTCAAGCAGGCGGGCCTGGTTGCGTTGAGCATCGGAAAGTTCTCGGGTGTGTTGTTGATCGGAGGTGGCCAGCGTTTTCTCCAGCCCCAGGCGCCTGTCCTGCTCGTCGCGCACTTGCTTGATGGCCACCGCGCTGATCCTGTCCAGCTCGCTCTGGTGCAGGCCGGCCTGCTCGACCAGCATCTTGCCCATGCGCCACTCCTGCACCTGCCAGGTGCCTCCGGCGCAGATCGCCATCGCCAGCAGGATTACGGACAGGATCTGCCCGGGCGTCATGCCAGCACCTTCAGCGCCTGGGTGTACAGCGCCTGGCGGTCGGCCATCCCACTGGTGCCGCCATTGATCCGGCGGGTGATCTTCATGAACTCGCCCCTGTCTGCCAGGGTGTTCAGGCCTTTCGTCGACCAGAACCAAGCCGCCGACATTGCAGCGTGCTGCGGCTGCTCCAGGAGCTCAGGCTGATTGATCAGGTCCAGGCCCAAGGCCTCACCGCAAGCCGCGTGATTGGCCCGGCCAGTGATCTGGATCAGCCCCCGGCCACGGTACTTTGAGCCATCCCCCTTAACGGTGTTGCCCAGGTCGGCACGGCCTTCATATCCGGCCTGCTGCGCCGTGGGGCCCCAGATCTCACGCACATAGCGCAACTGACCCGACTCATGCCCGACTTGGGCAATGAACGCGGCGATCCGTGCCGGGGTGACAATTCCGTGTTTGCTCATCGCCGTATTGAGCACAGGAACAAAAACGCCGGCTTGGTGGCCGGCGTTTGGAAGAATTTGCAGCAGTTGCTGCTGAGTAATAGCCATGCAAGCTCCTAATATGACTGAACCGCGCACTGCGGGGTAAGGGGAATTACTGTTACGCCAGGCTGACCACCTTGACGGGCTTCGCGGCCTTCTTCGACTTCTTGCCTTTGGCCTTGGCCTTGCCCTTTTTGCCGCCGTTGCACTCGATGGTGGTGGACCAGGCGGCTTGGGTGAATGTCTGTTCCACAGAATCCACCAGGTACTCACCATCAAGCCCCACCTTGAAGCCCTGGGCGTTGATAGAGCGCTCGGCAAACAGATCCGTGCGGCCCGGCATTTCCAGGCGCACGCCGGCTGTCGAGCGGTTAAACGCCGCCAAGCGCGCCTTGGCCGCAGATTCGGCGGCGGTCTTGTTTGGGTGAATATGCCGGTCGGTGTGTACTGCCGGCAGGCCGTCCGGCACGTCATCGTTGTCCAGCGAGACCACCGACAACTTGCCCGTCTTCTTATCTTGATGCTTGGCCGCCACGGCCTTGTGCGCGTTACGGTCGCCCAAGCGAAACTGCCAGCGACTTACGTCACTGCGCGTTAGGGTGATAACGCCAATCACTTTGCCGCTGGCACTCAACCCCGCTTGGCGCTGCATTACCATCAACTTGCCATCACCGACCTTGGCAGTGCAGTCATATTGCTTGGCCAGGCGCGTGACAAAGCTGAAGTCCGATTCGTGGAGCTGGTCAGCGCGTACAACCTTCGTAGCCACGGTGCAGGCCGGGGCCCATCCGTTGCGCGCCGCAATATCGGAAACGATTTTTGACAGTGGCACGTCCTCCCAGCTACCGCTGCGGATGGATTTGCCGGTACCGCGCATGTCACTGGCCTTTCCACGGATAACGATGGTATCCGGCGGGCCTGAAACCTCAATCTCATCGACCACATAACGCCCCAGACGCACCAGGGAGGTTTCGGCATAGCCCAGGTAGACCTCGATCCCTGCGCCGCGCTTGGGCAGTGTCACCAGGCCATCACGATCATCAATACGCAACTCAAACTCGTCCGACTCCATCCCGGGCTTGTCCGTGGTGCGCAGCAGCAAAAGCCGATCATTGATCAGAGACGTAATGTCGGAACCGTTCGCAACGATTCTAAATTGGGGGGTCATAGGCATTGGCCAAGAGAGCGCGCCAGGCGCAATTGAGAGAAAGGCGTTACGCGTAACGCTGAATAGACTCGGTATTCAACCGCCCATAGAATCCCGGTCCTCGACCTCAGTCAGTAAGGAACCCCATGAAACGGACTTTATTTGCCGCGCTGCTCGCCGGCGTTGCACTTTCCAGCCAAGCCGCCGAACCAACGAAGCGTGAAGCGAAGGACTTTATTACCCGCCTGGATGCGGCAGTGGAACGCGGCAACGCGCAGATACTTAGCGAAAAAATCGATCCTGTAGCCCGCCGCAAGCAGGCCCAGGACTTGATCGCACTTCAAAATGAAGGCATGAAATTCGGCGTGCTGTTTACTCCGTTCCATAGTTGCAACGAGGCCTCTATCAGCGCCTCGTCGTCATGGCAAGGCCTGATAGGCCTCAATAAACGACAGTTCGATGAAGGCATAGACAGCTACGAAAAAGAACGCCAGGAATGCCTGGAAGCAGTGAACTAACTCAGTCCCACAGGGCCACCTGCTCATCCACGGGGCCTGGCAGATCCGGCAGAACGATCACCACACCAGTACGGTAAGGCTGTTCCTCATCCGCCAGGCCCTGATTGGCCGCCAGCACCGCCTCAACCGTGCCCACCAGATGGCCATAAAAGTTATGACAAATGGTGTCTAGCGTATCCCCGTCAGATGTTCTGCATGTCGTCGCCATAGCGCACAAACTCCAAGGTAAACGCCTGTTTGCGGGGGATACCGCCTTGCATCAGGGCGCTTTGATCCTCTTCAACGGTCTTGAGGCACCAAGTGCCCAGGACAAAGCCAAAGCCCGTCGTAAGGGTCAAAGGCTTGAGCTTTGAGCCAATCGAACGCAGCGTATTGAGCTGACCTAATCCCCCCCTGAAACCGGGGAAAATATCGCCCTTCAGCGTGATTTTTTCGTCCCCCATGCCCACGGCCTGCTGGGCCGAACGCCGCGTTAACCGCTCCTGGGAAGCCCAGCGATATTCAGTCGAGCGCCGCAACGAGTCGAAAGCCGCCGTATCAAGGTTGAAGTAATACGGCTGGGCCTTCGGGTCCAGCGGCTGAAGAATCAGCAGATGCGGAAACGGCTTAACCGCTTCTTTCGCCGGCGTTGCGTCCGTGGCAAATGCACCGGTGGGGATGATGTTTGCCAGTGACGGGTCAATCATGCCGGCGATTTTGTTAATCGTTCGTGCTGCGCGTCCGGCCTGATCTTTCAAGACCCCCATGCGCTCATCAACATTCGATAGCGCCCGAGTGGCCCGGTTGTACTTTGCGATCACCTGGCCCACTTTGGCCTGGGCCGTGGAAATTCCGCGCATAACCCGCTGTAGTTTCGCCCCCACCGCCGGGCCAATAAACGGCAGATCCTCCAGGGCATCGGCAGCCCCGGTAATTTCACTGATCGCACCGTTTACCGGCCCCATCACCCCGTCGATACTGCGCCGCCCCTCTTCACCGGCCGTGGCCAGGTACTTCAGGCCAGACTGTAGCTGTACCAGTGCTTCCATATTTCCTCCTAGATATGCGGCGCATCGTAGAGCTTGCGATTTTCCAACTGCTGGGCGATCTCGCGTTGTTGTTGCTCCATCAACGGCCGCAACTGGGCCACAAGCTCGGTCGGGTCTTTCACGTCGCCTTGTACTGTCACTGTCAGCGCCGCGTTGATGTCTATCTTTGCATCGACTTTCGCCGGCTGAACCTTCGCCACCACCGCCGCCGCCAGAGGCGCCGCAAGCGGCCCCACCGCTGCATCAGCGCTGGCTGGGGGGAGCATCATGGATCGCGCGGCGTCCCCCGGATTGACTGCACCAGGCGCTGTCGACAACACACCTTGGCCAGGGCTGGCCATCATGAGCGGACCAGTACGCGCGGGCTCAAACGACTTCGCAATATCACCAAGCACCGGCGGTATGTCCTTGCCGGCATCCCTCATCATCAAAGGCCCCGCCACCGGCATGACCTTGCTGGACTCGTCGGAGCCAAACATGGACTTGCCAACGGCGCCGCCGAGGGCATCGCCGCCCATGCTTCCCAGCCAGCCCCCAATCAAGCCGCCCACAATGGTTCCGATCACCGGAACAGCCGAACCAATGGCCGCACCAGCGGCCGCGCCGGCGAGCGTACCGGCAAAGCTGCCAGCGGCCGCGCCGTAGCCCTCGGCCTTTTCGTCCTGCGTTTCGGCGTTGTCGTAGGTGTCTTTTGCCTTGAATCCGGCATCAATCAACGCCAACAATGCCGGCCCCTTGAGGTTCACCCCCTGCCCGCGCCCAGGGCTTCGACTGTCCCGGCCGCCGCCCTTGCCTTTGCCTTTCCTGTCCTTGCCGTCTTTTACGCCAGTGTCATCGAGGTCACCCAAACCACCGCCACCGGCCCCACCCATGGGCATATTGGTAACTATGACTTTTTGCGGGATGTTCGGATTACCCATCAGCGAGCCGCGCCCGATGTTGAGCAGGCCCTTGGCAATCTTGAACCCGCTCATAGCGGTCTGAAACGCGATCACAGCAGCTACTGCGGCGCCGATCCCCGTCACAACCCGGGGCGATTCGTCCGAAAGCTTTGCCAGCCCCTGGGTGACATAGGCCAAACCATCCGCCACTTTGTCAGTGACCGGCCGGAATGCGTCACCAATGGCGCGCATAGCTTCGTCCATGCCCTGGGCCATTTCTGCCCATTTCTGAGCCGACGCCTGCCGGCGCTCTTCAAGGTTCTTATCAAGGATTCCAGTGGCACTGGCCGAGTCTTTCTTGAGCTGGGCATACAGCTCTTTGTTCTGCAGGTAGGCCGTCAAAGCGCCCTTAACCTGCATGTCGGCGAACAAATCCCCGGTACGCAAAGCCTGCTCCAGGGACGCGATCATTGCCTTGGCTTTCTCGGGGTCAGTTTCCTTACTGATCTTCGCCGTAGCGGCCGCCATCGCTGCAGCTTTCTTCGGATCCGTTGCCGCAATGTACTTCTGTGCCAGCTCAAAGCTGGATTCAAGGGTGGATTTACCATTCTGCAGGCCGGTATTCATCGACCCTTGGTAGTCAATCCCGGCGTCCTTGTAGGCCTTGACCGTATCGCCAGAACCGATTTTCTCCATCCAGTTCTTGAGGTTGTTGGCCGCTTCATCAGCGCCGCCGGCGGTCTTCATTTGCACCTGAAGCATTGAACCAAGTTGCGTCACGGCATCCATGCCGGTAATGCCTATATTGCCCATTTTTGCCAATAGGTCAGGAAACCACCGAGCCATGTCAGCCGCTTCAAAACTGCCAGCTTGGCCTTGATAAGCGATAGCCTCCAGCGCCTGCTGCATCACGGCTGGGTCGGATATTTTGGCGTTCTGTCCCAGGGCGTTGATCATTCGGGCCGTTTCGCCGCCGTCCGAACCCTGGCCAATTGCAAACTTGGCCGCCACAGGCGCGTATGACAGAGCCTTATCCAGCTCCATGCCGGCACCCACCAGCGCGTTGACCACCTCGGCCACCTGATTGCGCGCCATGCCGGTATCACGCGATGTGCCGATGATCGTTTTCGACATCTGCGCTTCTTCAGGCGTGTTGGCAATGTTCGCCTTGATCGCAATGTCTCGGATGATCGCGCCAAAGTCAGCACTAACCTTTGTCGGGATGGCCATTGACGCGGTAGCCGCCGCTGCTTGGCCAATGCTGCTTTTCAGCTGCTGTTTGCCGGCATCAATCTGCATATGGCCCTTGGCCTTTAACTCAGCCTTGGCCGCCGCCTGACCCATAGCGCCATAGGCCTTGGTCAGGTTGCGCACCTCAACGCCCTGCTTTCGCAGCCCCTCCAGATTGTTCTCAAGCTTTCGCTGTAGCGCAGCGGCACCCTTGTCGCCGGCCATGTGCGCTTTGCGCCATTCATCACGCAAGCGCATAGTTTCGCCGATGGTTTTTTCCAGCACCCGCGCCTTAGAGCCTTGTTCCTCCAGCTTCTTTATTTTGTTGCTGACGTCCTTGAACGCCGCCCCCACCGTCGAGCTGACGGCGCCGCCGATCACCAGGCCAAGAGCCAGTTTGTTTGCCATGTGCGCGCCCTATACGTCGGGAAGAACAGCGGCGGCTCAATCCGTGAGCCACCACACCATCACGTTAAAGGGCATGGCCAGGATCTCGGCAGAAGAGAAACCCGTCTCTTTTGCCAAGCGCTTGGCCAGCACCTTCAGCGTGCCCTCGTTACACGTCGTCTTCTTCAACCAGGCGAAAATAGCCCGCCTGAAGGCGCATGTAGTCCTTGTATTTGAGGCTTGTGAGTTCTGCCTCAGTGGCCGTTAGCAGGCTGCAAAACAAGTTCAATTCCACCTTTTCATGGTCACCATTGCCGGCGATTTTTGCGGCCATAACATCCTTTACGCTGGGCGCGCGCATCATCAGCTTATCGGTCACAACCCCATTGAAATTGGCATTGTGCTTGAGCGTTACGGTAACGCCTTCGTCGCTCAGGGTCAGCCAGGCCGGGAGCGGTGCAGCGAGAGATACGTTGGTCATATCAATAATCCTTAAAGGCCCAGGGCGGCACGGTCACCGGCAAGCTGATCAACACCGTTGATCACTTGAACCATGTTCACAACATCAATCTCGTACATCACACGCCCGTCAATTTCGAGCTTGTAGTAGGTCACAGACATGGCGTGCTTGATTTCGGACTTTTTGCCCGCCTCAAAGTCCCCCATATCAATTTCATTCAGCGCACCTCGCAGGGTCACTTTGACCGGCTTCGTGCGGCCTTTCTGGTCTTTAAACGAGGCACGGAACACCACGTTGCAAGCTGTCCTGTCCGCCAGGGCGAAGAACTTCAGCGACTCTTTACGAACGCCATTGGTGACCCAGGAAGCGTCCATTGGCTCCAGGCCAATGGGCAGCTGAACAGACCCGCTCATGCCGCCGCCCCGGTATTCCTCGGTTTTTTCCTTGACCTTTGGCGGGGTCATGGTCGGCACGTCGCCGGAAAAGCTCACGCCATCCATGAACATGACGCACTGGCTCAAAATTTCAGGAATCATTACTCGGCCCCCTTAGGCTGCTTCAAGTACTTCGGTCAGCCACTCGTTGGTGACTTCGATCAGGAAATTCGGGTTCTCGGCCGGCGGCACGTCGGTGAAACGAATGCGCCAGTAAATTTTCCCCTGCTCAATCTGGCTGGCCGTGTTCCGCTCGGTGTCCGCGTAGACTTCGAAGTTGATCACCGCGCCAGCGTTCTTCTGGTCGGTCATAAACGCTTGGAGACCTTCGGTCACGTCCGAGACATAGGTTTTCGTGATAGAGCGGTCTACAGCCCACTTGTGGCCCGCCTGGATGGCATCCATAAGAATGTCGCAGGTACGCACACGGGTAACAAACGACCACTTGGCATCAGCGGAGCAAGTACGATTGCCCCACAGGCGGTAACCGCCATCGCGAATGATCGTGGTGATGTTCGCGTTATTGAGCAGGTTGGCCCGGCACGTCTCGTCGCCGTCCAAGTACTCCACCGGCCGGGTGGTACCGGTGATGCCAACAAACTCTTTGTTCGATGGCGACGCCCAGTAGCCATACTCGGCATCAGTCCAAGCAAACAAGCCCGCGGTCCAAGCCGATCCCGGGGCATCCACGGTTGCGCTTTCGACAGTGCTCCAAAACTGCACACCCGGATCCACCAGGTAAATGCGCTTACTGCCGAAGTTCAACGCGTAGGCCATGGCGGCCTCATCAGTGGTGTTTGGACCATCAATAATTGCAATCGCACGCAACTTGCCAGCCAGTGCGTCCATGGCGGTGGCCACCGCCTGGGTAGCAGAATGCCCCGGGGCAATCAGCAACTTGGGCTGGGCGTTGTGGCGGCTCTTGCCGTCCAGTAGCGCCTGAAGGCCTGTACGCTGCCCATCGGCCAGAACGCCACCGATGATGGCGGTCGTTTGCAGCGCGGCGTCAGCGAGCTTAGGGACGCCAACGGCGACGATTACAGCCTTTGCCCTGACATAGATTGCTTGGCAAGCTCGGGTAATCGCCGAGTCAGTGCCGAACGCGGCAATGGCTTCACGCTCAGACGTGATCAGCTTCAGCTCGCCTGCCTTGGCGCTACCGCCACCGAGCACGCCCGGGGTGAAGGTGTCGCACAGGCCAATGATCGAGGACGACGGGAGCGAGATAGTGCGCGCGCCGGTGTCGATCAGAGAGGTGGTAATGCCGTGAAAGAAACTCATGGGGCTCAATCTCCAGAAACGAAAAGACCCCGCATAAGCGAGGCCGTGGGGAATATTTTTGTTGTTGCGACAGATGCAAAAACGCCCCGTCTGAGCGGGGCGTTATTGTGTTACGTCTATCAGCCAACTCGGCGGAGTAGGTCGAACTGCTACGTCGGGAAAATCATCTACAGACGGCCATTCTCGCAACGCCTGGCGATACTTCAAAAACTCCGCAAATTGCTGCGGCGACAACGTTGTGGCGCTGTCCATGTCCTGCTCATCGCGGTGACGGGTAGCCACCCATTCATAACGGGAAAGCTCAGCAGAGCGCCAAATCCGCTCACGATCTTGCAGTTCTTCCAAGGATGGCGGGGCAGTATCCGAAACCAACGGCTCGCCCTCTTTGCCTGGACGTAAAACTTTCCCGGTCGAACATGCATCCAGCAACTGGCGATGCTGCTCCCGGGTGATTTCGTATCCCCCATTGTCGGCGAGCCCGAAGGCAAAACGCTGGTCTTCTTCGACCCACTTAGCCCAAATGTTCATAACCCGCCCTCAATAGCCGATAGCAATCCAGCGGATGTACGCTGTGCCGGTGAAAGATGAAG
>NZ_JAARMC010000021.1:0-88476 GCF_012985595.1 Pseudomonas sp. WS 5411 | reverse complement strand
TCTGGGCTTCGATGAACTGAAGCAACTCGCTGTCGAATTCTGCGTAACTCTTTGTTTACCAAGGAGTTTTCCGTTTCGACTGCGCCGGAAGTGGGGCGAATTATAGACTTCCAGAATCTGCCGTCAAGCGTTAATTACGCTTTTGTTGCAGAAGGTGCTTTTTTAGCAATAAGGCGGGGAATTCGGCGCATCACCGGTGGAATCCGCAGGACCAAAAGCAGCGCCCCTATAGAAGCATAGATAACCCACTCCTTCAGGTCGGCACGCACGATCCACAGCATATGCAACAAACCAAGCCCCAGAATCACATACACCAGGCGATGCAACTTCTTCCAACGGGCACCCAATCGACGCTGGCTATAGCGATTGGATGTCACCGCCAACGCCAGCAAACACAGGAACGCCAACGCTCCCACAATAATGTAGGGGCGTTTGCGCAGCTCGACGCCCAACTGCGACCAATCCAACCCAAGGATAAATACACAATAAGCCGCAAGGTGCAGCACCACATAAGCAAAGCACCACAACCCCAACTGCCGGCGCACAGCGATCCACCCCGCCCAACCGCTCAACTTTTGCAGAGGCGTCATCGTAAGCGTGACCAGCAGCAAGATCAGCGTTCCCAGCCCCAGCCGATCAACCAGCACTTTGCCGGGATCAGGCCCCAAGGTAAGACTCCAGGCCTCATACAACCAGTACAACGGCCACACTGCCGCAGCTATAAAGACGCCAAGGCGCCAGAGGGGGTAGCGCATCAGTAGTTCTTCCGCAGATCAAGACCCGTATAAAGAGAAGCGACCTCATCCGAGTAGCCATTGAACATCTGCGTCTCGCGCACATTCGGGCTGAACAAGCCGCTAGGCAGACGTCGCTCCCGCGCCTGAGTCCAGCGAGGATGATCGACCGTGGGGTTCACATTTGCATAAAACCCATACTCATCCGCCGCAATGCTCTGCCAGGTGGTTTTCGGCTGCTCACTCACCAGACTGATCCGCACGATGGACTTCACACTCTTGAAGCCATACTTCCAAGGCACCACCAGCCGCAGCGGCGCGCCATTCTGGTTGGGCAGTTCACGGCCATACATGCCCACCGCAAGGATTGCCAAAGGGTTCATCGCTTCATCCAGACGTAACCCTTCTATATAAGGCCAGTCGATCAGGCCGAAACTCGAACGCTGGCCCGGCATGCTCTTGGGATCCTGCAGAGTTTCAAAGCGGATGTACCTGGCCTTGGAAGTGGGTTCGACCTGTTTAAGCAAGGCCGATATAGGGAAGCCGATCCAGGGAATGACCATCGACCACGCCTCGACACAGCGTAAACGGTAGATCCGCTCCTCCAGCTGATACGGCTTCATGAAGTCCTCCAAGGCATAACGCCCAGGCTTGGCGACCTCACCATCAATCACGACGCTCCACGGCTCCGTCTTGAGGGAACCAGCATTCGCCGCCGGGTCGCCCTTGTCGGTACCGAACTCATAGAAGTTGTTGTAGTGGGTCGCATCTTTGAACGGGGTGATGGCTTCGTCTTTGACCGTCACCGCCTGCCATTGGGTGCCTGGCAGCTTCTCGGCAAACCAGCCGGGAGCCTTGCCCGGCTCGACATCGGCATAACGCGCGGTATCAGCTGCACTCGCCCAACGCGGCAGGCTGCTGGCAGCAATACCGGCAAGCGCACCACCGAGCAAACTGCGGCGGGAGAAATAGAGGGATTCCGGGGTGACATCCGATTCGTGGCAATCGGACGCTTTAGGCAACTTGATTAACATGGCAACTCCGCAGCATTGGAGAACTGATGCACCAATAGACTGCGGAGTATGGGGGAAATTACATTAAGGCAATGTTTTGTCCCGGCGCAGATGCAACAGGTACTGAACCGGACCCGAAGCCGCATACACCAGGAACGCCAGCAACAGAATCCGCGGCGGATCGCTGAAGACCACTGCGAAAACCAGCACCACCACCAGAATCGCCACGAAAGGCACCCGCCCCTTCAGGTCGAACTCCTTGAAGCTGTTGTACTTGATATTGCTGACCATCAGCATGCCGGCCGCCGCAACCATCAAGGCCACCAGGAACGACATCTTCGATCCCTGGATACCGTAGTCACTGAACGCCCAGACAATACCCGCCACCACACCTGCCGCAGCAGGACTGGCAAGGCCAATGAAGTAACGCTTGTCGGCAGTCCCCACCTGGGTATTGAAACGCGCCAGGCGCAGTGCAGCACCGGCCACGTAGATGAAGGCAACCATCCAGCCGACCTTGCCCATATCACCCAGGGCCCAGGCAAACGCCAACAGCGCAGGTGCGACACCAAAGGCAACCATGTCCGACAGCGAGTCGTATTCGGCACCGAAGGCACTTTGGGTATTGGTCATGCGCGCTACGCGGCCATCCAGGCCGTCAAGGACCATGGCCACAAAGATCGCGATGGCAGCAAAACCGAAGTATTTGCTGGCACTCGCCGCATCACCTGCCGCCAGCGCACTCTGGGCACTCATGGAATTGATGATGGAGTAGAAACCGGCAAACAGGTTCGCCGTGGTGAACAGGTTGGGCAGAAGATAGATGCCACGATGCCGGACCTTGCGGCCTTCCGCGTCATGCCCTTCTTCGACATGCTCATCGATCGGTAGCAGGCTTTCGGCGTCAGAGGCCTGGTTTGGCTCTTCGGGACGTTCGCTCATGGACTTTACCTTGCAACGGTGTGAAAAAATTCGACAGACACTTGCGGCGAGTGTTCGCCCGCAAACGATGCAGCTTTATACCAGAACCGGCCCGCAAACGAAAAAACGCGGCCTAGGCCGCGTTTTCCCTTGATGCATCCGACTTAGTTTTTGGCTTTGTCGACGATCTTGTTGGCACCGATCCACGGCATCATGGAGCGCAGTTGCTCGCCGATGACTTCGATACCGTGAGCAGCGTTGTTACGACGCTTGGCGGTCATCGAAGGGTAGCCGGTTGCACCTTCGCTGATGAACATTTTGGCGTACTCGCCGTCCTGAATACGTTTCAGGGCGTTGCGCATGGCCTGACGGGATTCGGCGTTGATCACTTCCGGACCTGTCACGTACTCGCCGTACTCAGCGTTGTTGGAGATCGAGTAGTTCATGTTGGCGATACCGCCTTCGTACATGAGGTCAACGATCAGCTTCAGTTCGTGCAGGCACTCGAAGTAGGCCATTTCTGGCGCGTAGCCAGCTTCAACCAGGGTTTCGAAACCGGCTTTTACCAGCTCAACGGTACCGCCACACAGAACGGCTTGCTCGCCGAACAGGTCGGTTTCGGTCTCGTCCTTGAAAGTGGTTTCGATGATGCCGGTACGACCGCCACCGACGCCAGCAGCGTAGGACAGTGCAACGTTCTTGGCGTTGCCCGAAGCGTCCTGGTAGATCGCGATCAGGTCAGGGATACCACCGCCTTTGACGAACTCGGAACGCACGGTGTGGCCCGGTGCTTTCGGCGCGATCATGATCACGTCGAGGTCAGCACGCGGCACGACCTGGTTGTAGTGGATCGCGAAGCCGTGGGAGAAGGCCAGGGTGGCGCCTTTCTTGATGTTCGGCTCGATTTCGTTCTTGTACAGCGAGGACTGGAACTCGTCCGGGGTCAGGATCATGACCAGGTCGGCAGCCGCAACAGCAGAAGCCACGTCAGTGACTTTCAGGCCGTGGGCTTCAGCCTTGGCAACGGTAGCCGAGCCTTTACGCAGGCCGACAGTGACGTCGACGCCGGAGTCTTTCAGGTTGCACGCCTGGGCGTGGCCCTGGGAGCCGTAACCGATGATGGCGACTTTCTTGCCCTGGATGATCGACAGGTCACAATCTTTATCGTAATAAACTTTCATGAGGTTCCTCTATATATCCAGGCCGTAAGGCCATTCGCTAATTTGGGTTAGATGCTGAGTACTTTGTCGCCACGGGCAATCCCGGTGACGCCACTGCGTACGGTTTCCAGAATCGAGGCCGTCCCGATCGACTGGATGAAGCTGTCCAGCTTGTCGCTGGTACCGGTCAGTTGAACGGTATAAACGCTGGCGCTCACATCGACGATCTGCCCACGATAAATATCGGTAGTCCGCTTGATCTCGGCACGTTGGGCGCCCGTGGCCTTGACCTTAACCAGCATCAGCTCACGCTCGATGTGGGCACTTTCCGACAAATCGACCAGCTTGACCACTTCGATCAGCTTGTTGAGGTTCTTGGTGATCTGCTCGATCACTTCATCATGGCCCACAGTGGTCAACGTCAGACGCGACAGGGTCGGGTCTTCGGTCGGGGCCACCGTCAGGCTTTCGATGTTGTAGTTGCGCTGCGAAAACAGGCCGACCACACGAGACAGAGCGCCCGGTTCGTTCTCCAGAAGCAGGGAGATAATGTGCCGCATGATTAGGTCCGCTCCGTCTTGTTCAGCCACATGTCGCGCATAGAGCCGTCTTTGATCTGCATCGGGTAGACGTGCTCGCTGGTGTCGACCTGGATGTCGATAAACACCAGACGATCCTTCATGGCGAACGCCTCTTCCATCTTCGGCTTGAGATCCTTCAAATCGGTGATGCGCATGCCGACATGGCCATAGGCTTCAACCAACTTGACGAAATCTGGCAGCGATTCCATGTAGGAATGGGAGTGGCGACTGTTGTAGCTCATGTCCTGCCATTGGCGAACCATGCCCAACACACCGTTGTTCAGGCAGACGATCTTCACCGGCAAGCCATATTGCAGGCAGGTCGACAGCTCCTGGATGTTCATCTGGATGCTGCCTTCACCGGTGACACAGGCCACGTCAGTGTCCGGGAAGCTCAGCTTCACACCCATGGCCGCCGGGAAACCGAAGCCCATCGTGCCCAGGCCACCGGAGTTGATCCAGCGGTTAGGCTTGTCGAACTTGTAGTACTGCGCAGCAAACATCTGGTGCTGGCCCACGTCCGAGGTCACAAAGGCGTCGCCCTTGGTCACTTCACACAGGGTTTCGATCACGGTCTGTGGCTTGATGATGCTGCCATCGCCCTTGTCGTAAGGGAACAGGCCGCGATCACCGCGCCATTCGTCGATCTGCTTCCACCAGCTGGCGACCGACTCCTTGTTCGGAGTTTCGCCAATGTCCTTGAGCGCGGCGACCATTTCGGTCAATACGCTCTCCACAGGACCGACAATCGGCACGTCGGCCTTGATGGTCTTGGAGATGGACGCCGGGTCGATGTCGATGTGGATGATCTTGGCATTCGGGCAGAACTTGCTCGCGCCATTGATCACCCGGTCATCGAACCGTGCACCCACGGCCAGGATCACATCAGCGTGGTGCATAGTCAGGTTGGCCGTGTAGCTGCCGTGCATGCCGAGCATGCCGACGAACTGACGATCCGAACCCGGGAAGGCGCCGAGGCCCATCAAGGTGTTGGTCACCGGCAGGTTGAGCATCTTGGCCAGTTCGGTCAAAGGTGCGGAACCGCCGCCCAGGATCACGCCGCCACCCGAGTACAGCACTGGACGCTTGGCCGCCAGGAGCATTTCTGCCGCCTTGCGGATTTGCCCCGAGTGCCCACGAACGGCCGGGCTGTAGGAACGCAGCTTGGCTTTCTTCGGGAAAACGTATTCGAATTTTTCCGCTGGGTTGGTCATGTCTTTCGGGATATCGACCACCACAGGACCCGGACGACCGGACTGCGCGAGGTAGAAGGCCTTTTTCATGATTTCCGGGATTTCCGAGGCGTGCTTGATCATGAAGCTGTGTTTCACGATCGGCCGGGAAATACCGATCATGTCGGTTTCCTGGAATGCATCAGTGCCCACCATGGTGCTCGCCACCTGGCCGGAAATGATCACCATCGGAATAGAGTCCATATACGCAGTCGCGATGCCAGTAATGGCATTGGTTGCGCCTGGGCCGGACGTTACCAGTACCACGCCGGCTTTGCCGGTGGCACGGGCATAACCGTCAGCCATATGGGTCGCGGCCTGCTCATGGCGAACCAGGATGTGGTTGACAGCCGGTTCCTTGAACAGTGCGTCGTAGACATGCAGCAGAGCACCACCTGGGTACCCGTAGATATAGTCGACGCCTTCGTCACGCAAAAAGCGGACGAGCATCTCACCGCCAGATAAAAGCTCCACGTTGTTCACCTCTAAAACGCCAGAATACCGTCCGTTAAAAACCGACGGGTCTTAATAGGTTTACTTCTCAACAGAGCATGAGCGACGGTGGTCGCCGACTACGTCAGCACTGACTGAGCAAGTATTGGGATCGTCCCAAGTGTTGCGGGCTTTTCCCACCCAGCGCGAGGTAACGCGTTGCGGGTGTAACAGGTCGGCGCGGATGTGCGCCTCATGATCTGCTGAGCGGGCCTGCTTCTGGCAGTCCCGATACAGCGGACTTTGGATTCTTCTGTTTCAGCCCCTTCAAGTCAAGCAATAATTGCGCTTTTTTCCAACTAAGCGCATGTGAACGTAGAAGAAAGGGCTTTGAGGAGGGATAAAACTCGCCTGAATGTCGTCAAGCGGTAGAAATGTGCGCAAGACTGCCGGAAAACCCGGCAGTCAGGCAATTAACGAGCGCCGACGATCAGTTGGTCGAACTTTTTCAGCGCCGACCGTAGGCCGAGGCTCTCTTGAAGACGATCGGCGTAGACCATCTCGGCCATCTCCAGAATGCCCGAGGCATTGGGCAACGGCAGGTCCTGCTCGAGGATCTGTTTCATGCGACCCAGGAAGATCCACTGCAACCACTGATGAAAATCCAGGGTATCAACCGAAAACGGCTCGACGCTGCTCAGCGCCTCGGCACTGGGGGACACTTCATCCCACCAGCCCGCCAGGCGCAATTCGCGCTCAATCAGCAATAACTGCTCGGCAATTGCCGGAAAACGAGGATCCATCAGAGACTGACCTTGGCCTTTTGCCGAGCCTGGGCAGCACCGGCAGCATCACCTTGCGCAGCGCGCGCGTCGCCAATCAGGGCCCACAGACTGGCCTGCAGGTCAGGACGACCGTTAGCCATGGTCAGGCCACGACGGGCGAACTGTTCGGCTTGTGGCGCATCCCCCTGGGCCATGCGCACTTGCGCCAGGCGGTAGAGCACCTGCGGTTCACGTGGCGCGACACGCTGGGCGCGCTCGAGGCTGGAGGATGCACCGTTCAAGTCGCCACCGGCCTGCTGTTGCTGGGCAGTGGTGAGCAAGGCCAGGACCGGACCGTCCAACTGCTCGTCGGCGGACAGGCCGCCGGCGTTGGCCGAAGGAATCCCGCTCGGGGTCGATGGCATGTTGTAGGTGCCCTGGTTGATCGGCGCGGTATCAATCGGCGCGGAGTTCGACGGCCCAGGTGTGATCGGGCCCGGTGTCCATGGCGCCGAGCTGATCGGCGCAGACGTAGTAGCGCCGCCCCCCGGAACCATTACCACCACTCCGGAATCCTGGGGTACAGCCTGGGTTGTGGCAGGGTTTGGACGCGTGGTCACGGTCTGGCGGAAGCCGCCGTTGGCCGAGATCCGGTCATTGTTGGACACGGCCGTGCCGGAATCCACCACCGGGATGGACCCGCGCTGCACGCTGGAGCAACCACTGAGCAAAGCTAACGTTGTAATAGCCGGAATCAACCACTTGTTCACTTGAAATCCTCTTTGCTTAATTCATCCAGCCCTTGACCCAATCCATCACCGAATCGGCATCCGTGGGCACACCTGTGCCACATGGAGCGCCGGCTGGCGGTTCACTGCCGCGAATATACGGCATCTGCACCGCGCCCGGACAGTTGGCATCCGAGCCCTGCCCGGTATGGGGGTCGATCCAGGCCTGCACGATGTTGTCGGGTTGCGGCATGTTCAGTGGCAGCGGGTCGGCCTTGCGCATAAAACTGGTCCAGACCTGCAAGGCGCCGGTCGCCCCCGTGAAGGGTGTCTTGCCATTGTCATCGCGCCCCAGCCACACCACCGCGAGCAGGTCCTGGCTGAAACCGGCGAACCAACTGTCCCGGGAATCGTTACTGGTGCCGGTCTTGCCGGCCAGCGTCAGGTTGCCCGGCAGTGAGCTGTACACCGAGCGCCCGGTCCCTTCGCGCATGACCCGCTGCATGGCGTTCTGGATCAGGTAGATGGAGGCCGGATCAAAGCGCTGCTCGATCTGGAACGGGTAGCGCTTGAGCGGCTCGCCTTCCGCCGTGAGCACACTGCGGATCCCGCGCATCGGTGTATTGAAACCACCGTTGGCCAGGGTCTGGTACATGGTCGCCACTTCCATCGGGCTCAAGCCCCCCGCCCCCAGCAACATCGAAGGGAACGCCGGGAACTCGCGGCTCACGCCCAGGCGCGCCAGGGTCTTGAGGACGTTCGGCACCCCCAGCTCCAGGCCCAGCCGCGCCGTGGACAGGTTGTAGGAATGTGCCAGGCCCTGGTACAGGAACACCGTACCGTGGGAGCGACGGTCATAGTTCTGCGGCTTCCACACCTGGCCATCGGCGCCCTTGACCGAAAACGCTTCGTCGGACAACCAACTGGTCAGGGTGTACTTGCTCGGTTTTTCCAACGCCGTGAGGTACACCGCCGGCTTGATCAGCGAGCCAATCGGCCGTACGGCATCCAGGGCACGGTTGAAGCCGGCAAAACTGGCCTGGCGGCTGCCGATCATGGCCTGGACTTCACCGGTTTCCGGATTGGTCACCACCATGGCTGCCTCAACCTCATCCGAACCCTTGCGCCCGGCCAGGCGCTTGAAGGTATCGCTGACCGAAGCTTCGGCCTTCATCTGCAGGATCGGGTCGAAACTGGTGAAGATCCGCAGGCCTTCTTCGGTCAAGTCCTCGTCGCGATAGTCTTCGCGCAACTGGCGCTTGACCAGGTCGATAAAGCCGGGGAATGAACTGTCGGCCAACTTGCCACGGGTAGTGACACCCAGGGGCATCTTCTTCGCGGCGGCGACCTGTTCTGCGGTGGCCACGCCCTGCTGTTCCAGCACGTCGAGGACCAGGTTACGACGTTCCAGGGCCCGCTCCGGGTTGCGGCGCGGGTTGTAATAGGACGGCCCCTTGACCATGCCCACCAGCAACGCCACCTGATGCAGCTTGAGCTCGGACAATGGCTGGCCGAAGAAGAACTGACTGGCCAGGCCGAAACCATGCACGGCGCGCTGGCCATCCTGGCCGACGAACACCTCGTTGAGGTAGGCCTCCAGGATCTCCTGCTTGCTGTAATGCAGCTCCAGCAACATAGCCATCATGGCTTCAGTGAGTTTACGGGTCAGGCTGCGCTCACTGGTCAGGTAGAAATTCTTGACCAATTGTTGCGTCAGCGTACTGCCGCCCTGGGTCATGCGGCCACCCGAGGTGTTGACCCAGATGGCGCGGGCGATGGACTTGGGCGATACGCCCCAGTGGCTGTAGAAATCCCGGTCTTCAACCGCGACCAGGGTTTCCAACAGATACGGCGGGACCTGATCAATCTTGATCAGGATGCGATCTTCAAGGTTCTTCGGGTAAATCCCGCCGATCAGCAATGGCTCAAGGCGCACCACCGGCAGCTTGCCGCCGTTGAGTGCGGAAAGCTCGGCCACGTAATCCCCGGAGAAACGCACACGCACCGGCTGGGCCTTTTCCAGGCCTTCATAGAACTGGAAGCCCCGGGTGTTCAAGTCCACGGTATTGCCGCTGACCGCCGCCGCCCCCGGACCGTTGGCCACGGCTTCGCGCCGGTAGCCCAGCGCATCGAGTTCGGTGAGAAAGTCTTCCTTGCTCAGCTTCTGGCCGGTAAACAGCTCCAGCGGGCGAGCGTAGACCTTCGCCGGGATGGTCCAGCGCTTGCCAGAGAACTTCTCCTGGACCACGGCATCGAGGTACACCGCGACGCCTGCGAGTGCCACCAGGCCAACCAGGCCGAGCTTGATCGCCCAGCCCAGCCAGGGGCGCAGGCTGCGGGGAGGAGGTTTTTTACGGGAACGGGGAGATCGGGTACGAGTCATGGCGGCGGATTATACGCATTTTATTGATGATCAACATGAACCGGACGGCGGTTTGCATGACCGACTTGAGCGGCCATAATGCGCTCCATTATTTTCCCAGACTCCGAAGGATCGCCCGTGAGCCAGCCCCTGATTGCCGCCCTGCAAAACCCGGCCCTGTTTCCTCATCCGGTCGAAGCGTTTCAAGTCATCGAAACCCATATTTCCTGGGTTCTGCTCACTGGCCCCTACGCCTACAAGATCAAGAAACCGGTGAACTTCGGCTTCCTCGACTTTACCCAGTTGGACGCCCGCTCCCACTTCTGCAACGAGGAACTGCGCCTCAACCAGCGCCTGACACAAGATTTGTATCTTGAAGTGTTACCGATCACCGGCAGCGTTGAAGCCCCGCAACTGGGCGGCGAAGGTCCGGCCATCGAATATGTGCTGAAAATGCGCCAGTTCCCGCAAAGCCAACTGCTGAGCACCTTGCAGGCCAATGGCGAGCTGACCAGCAGCCACATCGACGAAATGGCCAGCCAGATTGCGCAGTTCCACTTGAACGCGCCCAAGGTTCCCGAGGCGCACCCGGCCGGCACGCCGGACGAGGTGATGGCACCTGTACAGCAGAACTTCGAGCAGATCCGCCCGTTCCTCAGCGACAAGGCCGACCTGGCCCAACTGCAAGCACTGCAAGCCTGGGCCCAGAGCAGCTTCGAACGCCTCAAGCCACTGCTGGAGCAACGCAAGCTCAATGGCTTTATCCGCGAGTGCCACGGCGACATTCACCTGGGCAACGCAACGATGATCGACGATCACGTGGTGATCTTCGACTGCATCGAGTTCAACGAGCCGTTCCGCTTCACCGACGTGTGTGCCGACACTGGCTTCCTGGCCATGGACCTGGAAGACCGTGGCCTCAAGTCCCTGGCCCGACGCTTTATCAGCCAGTATCTGGAACTGACTGGCGATTACCAGAGCCTCGAACTGCTGAACTTCTATAAGGCCTACCGTGCCCTGGTGCGGGCCAAGGTCGCCCTGTTCAGCATGCCGTCCGAAGCAACGCCTGTAGAGCGTGCGACCACCCTGCGCCAATACCGTAACTACGCCAACCTGGCCGAAAGCTACAGCACCATCCCTTCACGCTTCCTGGCAATTACCCACGGTGTGTCGGCCACCGGCAAAAGCCATGTGGCAATGCGCCTGGTCGACGCGCTCGGAGCCATACGCCTGCGCTCGGATGTAGAACGCAAGCGCCTGTTTGGCGAGCAGCAAGTGGAGAACACCCCACAAGCCGGGATCTATGCCTCGGATGCCAGCGCAGCGACCTACGCCCGCCTGCATACTCTCGCCGAAACCGTGCTGCGCGCGGGCTTCCCGGTGGTCCTGGACGCCACCTACCTCAAGCGTGAACAACGCGACGCCGCCGCCAAAGTCGCAGAGGCCACTGGCGCGCCCTTCCTGATCCTCGATTGCAATGCACCACAGGCAGTGATCGCCAACTGGCTGGCGAAACGTCAGGCAGATAAAAACGATCCTTCTGACGCCACCCTGGAGGTCATTGAGCAGCAGCAAGCCAGCCGCGATCCTCTGAGCGCCGAGGAACTGCTACTGAGCAAGCGGGTCGAGACCAATGAAAGCGGGACGCTGGACGCGTTGGTTGCCCATGTTCGTCAACACCTGCCAGGGCTGTAAGAAATATTTCCTGGCTGTGAAGCAGTTAACAGCTCACAGCCAGCAATAGTGGCACTATAATGGCGCCATAAATCCAACAGGAGATGCCGCCATGGGCCAGCCGAAGTTGCTTGATACCCCACTCTACGCGCTGCTGCATAAAGATGACATCCATGGCTTCAATCAGGAACGCCCCAAGGATGGCCCCATTGATATGCGTGGCGGGGACTTCCGCGGGCTCGACCTGCGCCACCTGGATGCCGAGGGCGTGGATTTTACCGACGCCTATTTCCGTTCGGCCGATTTGCGTGGCCTGGACCTGCGCGCTTGCGCGCTGGAAGGCGCCAGCCTGGCCCATGCGCAGATTTCGGGCACTTACTTCCCGCCTGAGCTGAGCGCTGACGAGATCCTAATGTCAGTCAATTTCGGCACTCGCCTGCGTTACCGCACCCGCTGACAACACGCCCTTATCCCCAGTTACGCGCAACGCGGGCTGGGGGCTTGCGCCACTCGCCGTCAATAATCCAGCGCCAGCCTTAGAAGCGTTTACATCGTTTCTGAGCAAAGAACTACGCTTTTCCTACTGAGCGCTACACTCCTTTCAGGCTTGCCTGGTCACGATACCCACCGAACCATTCGGCCGTCGCAAGGAGGCTTAATGAACGATGAGCTGCAACACCTGAAAAACCTTGGCAAGACCTCTGCGCAATGGCTGCATGCGGTGGGCATCCATAGCGCTTCAGACCTGCGTCGCCTGGGCGCCGTGGACGCCTATCGGGCGGTACGCAGTCGTGGCTTTCGGGCGTCCAAAGTCCTGCTGTATGCCATCGAAGGCGCATTGATGGATGTGCATTGGAACGATATTCCAACTGAGCGCAAGGAAGCCTTGAATCGCCAATTGGAAGTTTTGTCGGTACGCAACAAGAACTGAAACAGTCAGGAACCCAGGGTTTACGGGGATTTCAAACATGCGTTTGAGGAAAGGCCCCCTGGGCGTAAAAACAAATGTTGACTCTCAAATGAGAATCGTTATGATTATCACAACTGGTCGCGAGATCAGCCGATAACTGAAAGACCCTTGGTTCGGACTCTCAGTTTATCTCCTCATCAGGCTAATCACGGTTATTTGACCCGGCTCTTGCCGGGTCTTTTTTTGCCTGGGTTTTATGAACCCGGCACATGGCTGCAGCCACGACGAACCTCAGCGGGCAATGACCAATGGATGACCTAGTTCAGGATGGGGCTGCACCAGCACATCCAGGCCAAACACGGCCTTGAGCAATTCCGGGCGCAATACCTGCGCCGGCGTACCCAGGGCATGGGGGCGGCCGTTTTCCAGCAGCAGAATGCGGTCACAGTAGCGCGCCGCCAGGTTCAGGTCGTGGAGGATCACCAGCACAGCCGCGCCACGATCAGCAAAGCTGCGGATCGCCTGTAAGGTGGTGTGCTGGTGCAGCGGGTCGAGCATCGACGTCGGTTCGTCCAGCAACAATGTCTGCCCCGCCTCGCCCGGCCAGAGCTGCGCCAGCACTCGCGCCAGGTGCACACGCTGGCGCTCGCCGCCAGACAAGGCCAGGTAACTGCGCCCGCTCAAGTGGCTCACGTCAGCGGCCTGCAAGGCGGCGTCGATGATTTCAGCGTCGCGCGCCCGACCGGTCTGATGGGGCAGTCGCCCCATGCCCACCACTTCCTCGACGCGAAACGCGAAATCCAGGGTCGACACCTGGGGCAGCACCGCCAGCCGCTGGGCCCGTTGCGCCCCCTGCCAATCCTTGAGTTCGCGGTCATCCAGCCAGACCTGGCCTTCATCCGCCTGCAACTGCGCGCACAACGCGCCCAGCAACGTACTTTTGCCGGCGCCATTGGGGCCGAGCACACCCAGGACTTCACTGGGCTTCAGGTCCAGGGTCACGTCGGCCAAGACGGTTTTGCGACCGCGGCGGATCTGCAGGTTTTCCACTCGCAGCATCAGGCGCGCCCTCGCAACAGCAGGTAAAGAAAAAACGGCGCGCCAATAAAGGCGGTAACAATGCCAATGGGCAACTCAGCGGGCGCCAGGGCCAGGCGGGCCACCAGGTCGGCGAATAACAACAGGCTCGCCCCCGCCAGCACCGAGGCCGGCAGCAGCACGCGATGATCCGGCCCCGCCAGCAGGCGCACCAGATGCGGCACCACCAGCCCGACAAAACCAATCAACCCCGCTGCGGCGACTGCCGCGCCAACCCCCAGGGCCGTGCAAAACACCAGCTCACGCTTGAGCCCCTCGACATTGATCCCCAGATGACTGGCTTCCGACTCCCCGAGGAGCAAGGCATTGAGCGCCTTGGCCCGGCGCGGCAGCCACAGCGCCACCCCGGCACTGACCAGCAGCAACGGCCACAGCCGCGAGTAACTGGCGCCATTGAGGCTGCCGAGGTTCCAGAACGTCAGGGTGCGCAAGGTGGCGTCATCTGCCAGGTAAGTGAACAGGCCCACCGCCGAGGCCGCCAGGGCGGTCAGGGCGATACCGGCCAACAGCATGGTTGCGACATTGGTCTGGCCATCACGCCGGCCCAGGCGATAGACCAGCGCCGTCACACCCAATCCACCGAGGAATGCACACAGCGACAGCAGATACGGCCCCACCGCATCCGGCAGGCCACCAAAGGCCGCGCCACCAACGATAGCCACCGCCGCCCCGAGCGCGGCGCCACTGGACACACCGACCAGCCCCGGGTCGGCCAAGGGGTTGCGAAACAACCCCTGCATGGCCACCCCCGACAGCGCCAGCACCCCGCCGACCGCCAACCCCAACAAGGTGCGCGGCAAACGGATCTGCCCCAGAATCAACTCCGCCTGCTCCAACCCCTGAGCCTCAAGGGGCACGCCAAGCAAGCGTAACGCGGCGCGCAATGTGTCGAGCAACGGCAGGCTGACCGGCCCCAGGGCCAAGGACAGCCAGATCGCCAATACACACAACAGGCTCAGGCCGATAAACAGGGCGCGTGGTTTAACCAGAGTGGTCATGGGGCAGCTTGGGTTTTAGCGGGGTAGAACCCGGCGGACAAGGTTTGCAGATTGGCCGGCAACCGTGGGCCCAGGCCCCCGACCAACAAGGTGGGGTCCAACTCAACGACCCGACCGGTCTTGGCCGCCGAGGTGTTCGCCAGAATCGGATTTTCCTTGAACAAGGCTGCGCGGGCCGCCTCGCCACTCAGGGCACGGTCGGAGAACACCAGCACTTCAGGGCTCAGCCCCGCCAGGGACTCCACCGAAAACGGCTTGTACCCGGTGTGCGTCGCCAGATTGCGCCCACCGGCTTGTTGCAGTACCCAATCGGCGGCGGTGTCCTTGCCGGCGATCAACGGCTTGCCGCCGGCATGTCCGAGCACCAACAGCACGCCTGGGGCCTTTTGCCGGGTTTGCGCCTGGGTCACGGCGGCTTTTTGCAGGTTTAGTTGCTGTTGATACGTACTGAACAGCGCCATGGCCCGGTCTTCAGCCCCCAGCAACGCGCCCAAATGTTGCAGGTTGCCTTGCAGGGTCGGCAGGTCCGGCTGTGCGGAGAACAGCTCCACTTGCACCCCGGCATTGCGAATCTGCGCCAGCACCGGGGGCGGTCCCATTTCCTCAGTGCCCACCAGGATTTGCGGGCGCAGGCTCAAGATCCCTTCGGCCGACAGCTGGCGCTGGTAACCGATACTGGGTAATGCCTTGAGCGATTGTGGGTGCTGGCTAGTGGTATCGACGCCCACCAGCTTTGACTCGCCCCCCAGGGCCACCACCCACTCCGACAACGCCCCGCCGGCGCTGACCCAGCGTTGTGGCGGTTCAGCGGCTTGCGCCACGTGGTTGACCAGCAGTCCGACAACAAGCGCAATAGCGCTGGTACTCAGGCGCATAAAAGGGTTTCCTTCCAGGGGGTGGAGCCAGTCATGCGACCGTCTGAGCACGCAGTCAGCTAACAGGCGAAGCCGGCATTTGATAATTGTTTGCATTTGAACGTCAAGCACCGGGCTCACCCGCAAACCCCGGATCACTCTACAGCCCTTGACCCGCACCACCTGAGAACGCTTATGAAGTTTCTATGCCCCTCCCACGAACTGGCACCCGACAGCAGCCGCGGCTTCGATATCGACGGCCGCAAGCTGTTTGTCGTGCGCCGCGAAGGCCGGGTATATTTCTATATCAACCGCTGCCCTCATCGCGGCGTTCCGCTGGAATGGCAGCCGGACCGCTTTCTCGATCCCAGCGCGAGCATGATCCAATGCGCCACCCACGGCGCGCTGTTTCTGATCGAAAACGGTGAGTGCGTGGCCGGCCCGTGCGCGGGCCAAAGCCTCAGCCCCCTGCCCGGCCGCGAAGACGCACAGGGGTTGTGGGTGCAACTCTAGTCGTTGAGCAACACCGTCAATGGCCGATCAATATAGATTTGCTGCGCCCCCACCTGGACGCCGTACGCCAGGACTTCCACCCCGGCAGCTTTGGCTTCACGCAGTGCCGCCGCGTAGCCCGCGTCGATTTCCTCGGCCGGCCTTACGCTGTCGATGCCCGACAGGTTCACACAGTACAACTGCACCGCCCGCACGCCGCTGCGGGCCAAATGCGCCAATTCGCGCAAATGCTTGGCCCCACGCTGAGTCACCGCATCGGGAAACGCCGCGACAGAGGTGCCGTCAAACCCCAGGGTGACACTTTTGACTTCGACATAGGCCGCGCCGTCGGGATAGTCCAGGCGAAAGTCGATGCGGCTTTTTTCCTGGCCATACGGCACTTCACGCTTTAGTCCGGTAAAGCCATTGAGCTCGGTGATCACCCCGGCATGCAGCGCTTCTTCGACCAACGGGTTGGCGCGCGCGGTGTTGACGCACGCCAGGCGCCCCTGGGGCGTTTCAGCGATTTCCCAGGTGCCCGGCAGCTTGCGCTTGGGGTCGTTGGAGCGGCTGAACCAGACTTGTCCGCCCTCGACCATGCAATTGAACATCGAGCCCGTGTTCGGGCAGTGAATGGTGAGCAATTCGCCGGTAGCGGTTTCGATATCGGCCAGAAAACGCTTGTAGCGGCGAATCAGCCGACCTTCTTCGAGGGGAGGATGAAAGCGCATCAGCCTTGCCAGCTCCGCAAACCACGGGCAATCCGCTCCACCGCCTCCTGTAGTCGATCGAGATTTTGCGTGTAGGCAAAACGCACATGATGCCCCGCCTGGAAGCGACCAAAATCCAACCCGGGCGTGAATGCCACGTGCTCGGTTTCAAGAAAATGCCGGCAAAATGCAAAGGCATCGCCACCAAAGGCGCTGATATCGGCATACAGGTAAAACGCCCCTTCAGGCTCGACCGCAATACCAAAACCCAACTCGCGCAAGGCCGGTAGCAAAAAGTCTCGCCGGCGACCGAATTCGGCCCGTCGCTCTTCAAGGATCGCCAGAGTCTGCGGGGTAAAGCAGGCCAATGCCGCATGCTGGGCCATGCTCGGCGCGCTGATGTACAGGTTCTGCGCCAGCTTCTCCAGTTCGCCCACGGCTGCGGGGGGTGCCACCAGCCAGCCCAGACGCCAGCCGGTCATGCCGAAATACTTCGAAAAACTGTTTAAGACAAACGCCTCGTCATCCACTTCCAGCACGCTGGCCGCGTCAGTGCCGTAGGTCAGGCCGTGATAGATCTCATCCACTACCAGGTGGCCGTTGCGGGCCTTGATCGCGCTGGACAGGCCCGCCAGTTCATCACGGGTCAGGATGGTCCCGGTCGGGTTGGCCGGCGAAGCGACCAAGGCCCCCACGCTGTCCTGGTCCCAGTAGCGCTCCACCAGATCGGCAGTCAGTTGGTAGCGCACCTCGGGGCCGACCGGCACCAGTTGCGCCGCACCCTCCACCAAGCGCAGGAAATGCCGGTTGCAGGGGTAGCCCGGGTCCGCGAGTAGCCAATGCTTGCCGGGGTCCACCAGCAGGCTACTGGCCAGGAGCAAGGCTCCGGAGCCGCCCGGGGTGATCAGGATGCGCTCGGGGTCGATACTCAAGCCATAACGCTGCTGGTAGAAACCACTGATGGCCTCGCGCAGTTCCGGCAAGCCACGGGCGGCGGTGTAGCGGGTTTTGCCGTTGGCCAGCGCGGCCTGGCCGGCCTGGATGATCGGTTCGGCGGTGGTGAAGTCCGGCTCGCCGATTTCCAAATGAATCACATCATGGCCTGCGGCCTGTAGCTCATTGGCCCGCGCCAGTAACGCCATGACATGAAAAGGTTCGATAGCTCGACTGCGAGCACTGTAGGGCTGAGCCATTATCCTTCCTTAACAATGAGGACAAAATCGGGATTCTACCGAACCCGCGAGGTAAAACATGCTCTATTGCCTGCCTGGCCCAGGGCAATGAGCCGGGCAAGCACCTGCAAAACGACTAAAATCAACATTCGAGACAATGTATACCCAGCCATTGCCGGTCGCAGCAGTTTGCAACCCCGGCACGACGGGCCTCGACAACCGGGAGTGGCGCACCCCGAAGCTATCTGGTAAGTTCGCCCGCTTGCAGCCGCAGGGCCGGCAGGTGTCGGTGATGTTGCAATCCTGCGCAATGGATTAGAAGAGTGAGAGGCGGTCTATTCATGTCCACCCAAGCAAAGCAACAGCAGACTCAAGGTCTCGGCGGCTTCGAACCTTACGTAGAAAAGAAGGGCGAAGAATACATGGGCGAGCCCATGCGCGAGCACTTCACCAAGATCCTGAACAAGTGGAAACAGGACTTGATGCAGGAGGTCGATCGTACCGTTGGCCATATGAAGGACGAAGCAGCCAACTTTCCTGACCCGGCAGACCGTGCCAGCCAGGAAGAAGAATTTGCCCTGGAATTGCGTGCGCGCGATCGCGAGCGCAAGTTGATCAAGAAGATCGACAAGACGCTGCAACTGATCAAGGACGAAGAATACGGCTGGTGCGAATCCTGTGGCATCGAGATCGGTATTCGTCGCCTGGAAGCCCGTCCGACCGCAGACATGTGTGTGGACTGCAAGAACCTTGCAGAAATCAAGGAAAAACAGGTCGGCAAGTAATCCCTGCCGGGCCGAACAAATGGGGCGTGCAAACGCCCCATTTTTGTTTCTGGGGTTTGGCGGTTTTCCAGTAATATCCAGGCCATGACAGCCTCTCCTTATATCGGGCGTTTCGCCCCCACCCCCAGCGGCCATTTGCACTTCGGCTCCCTGGTTGCAGCCCTCGCTTCCTATCTCGACGCCCGCGCCAATCAAGGCCGCTGGCTGATGCGCATGGAAGACCTCGACCCTCCCCGTGAAGAGCCCGGCGCCCAGGCGGCGATCCTGCATGCTCTGGAAAGCTATGGTTTTGAATGGGACGGGGAACTGGTCCGACAAAGCGAGCGGCATGATGCCTACGCCAAAGTCCTGAACGACATGTTCAACCATGGCCTGGCCTACGCCTGCACCTGCTCACGCAAGCAACTGGAACCGTATAACGGCATTTACCCGGGCCTGTGCCGCAACGCCGGCCACGCTCAGCAGGATGCCGCCATTCGCCTACGGGTACCCGAACTGGAATACCATTTCACCGACCGTGTACAAGGCCAATTCCGACAACACCTGGGCCGCGATGTAGGCGATTTCGTCATCCGCCGCCGCGACGGCCTGTATGCCTACCAACTGGCGGTGGTGCTCGACGATGCCTGGCAAGGTGTCACCGATATCGTGCGCGGCGCCGACCTGCTGGACTCCACGCCGCGCCAGCTGTACCTGCAAGAACTGCTGGGCCTGCGCCAGCCGCGCTACCTGCATGTACCGCTGATCATCCAGCCGGACGGTAACAAGCTGGGTAAATCCTACCGCTCGCCACCGCTAACGCCCGACCAGGCCACACCTCTGCTACTCAGAGCCCTGCGCGCCCTCGGCCAGCAGCCGGGGGATGAGCTGCTCCACGCCAGCCCACAGGAACTGCTGGGTTGGGGCATCCGGCACTGGGATGCCACCCGGATCCCGCGCACACTGACCCTGGCCGAAGCGCAATTGCACTGAAGACGCTTGCAGCCTGCCAACCATCCGTTAACATCGCCGCAGTTTTTCAATCAGAGGCCAACATGTACATCTATCGATTGGTCCTGCTGCTGGTCGTCGGGATCTACCTGTTTTCTCCCGCCATCATGGACTGGTGGATCGACGCCACGGGCGCCTGGTATCGCCCCTATCTGCTGTGGTTGATCCTGATCGTCGTGACTTTCATCCTGCAGAGCCAAAAAGATGCCGATGAGCTTTAGCCTGACCCAGATGCTGCTGATCAGCGCCGCCTACCTGGCCGCGCTGTTCGGGGTGGCCTGGATCAGTGAGCGTGGGATGATCCCGCGGGCGATCATTCGCCACCCGCTGACCTACACCTTGTCCCTGGGCGTCTATGCCAGCGCTTGGGCGTTCTATGGCACGGTGGGCCTGGCCTACCAATATGGCTATGGGTTTCTTTCCAGCTACCTCGGGGTATCCGGGGCCTTCCTGCTGGCGCCGGTGCTGCTGTACCCGATCCTGAAAATCACCCGCACCTACCAACTGTCGTCGCTGGCCGACCTGTTTGCCTTCCGCTTTCGCAGCACCTGGGCCGGCGCGCTGACCACGATCTTCATGCTGATCGGCGTACTGCCGCTGCTGGCCCTGCAGATCCAGGCGGTGGCCGACTCCATTGGCATTCTCACCCACGAGCCGGTGCAACATCGGGTGGCCCTGAGCTTTTGTGCGCTGATCACCCTGTTCACGATTTTTTTCGGCTCGCGGCATATCGCCACCCGGGAAAAACACGAAGGCCTGGTATTTGCGATTGCCTTCGAGTCGGTGATCAAGCTGATCGCCATCGGTGGCGTGGGCTTGTACGCGCTGTATGGGGTGTTCGACGGCCCGCAACAACTTGAGCTGTGGCTGCTGCAAAACCAGACCGCCCTCGCCGCCCTGCACACCCCGCTGCAGGAAGGCCCCTGGCGCACGTTGCTGCTGGTGTTCTTTGCCTCGGCCATCGTCATGCCGCACATGTACCACATGACCTTCACCGAGAACCTCAATCCGCGTTCGCTGGTCAGCGCCAGCTGGGGCCTGCCCCTGTTCCTGTTGCTGATGAGCCTGGCGGTGCCGCTGATCCTCTGGGCCGGGCTGAAACTGGGGGCCACCACCAACCCGGAATACTTCACCCTCGGCATCGGCATCGCCGCCAACAGTAAATCCCTGGCGCTGCTGGCCTATGTCGGTGGGTTATCGGCGGCCAGTGGCTTGATTATCGTCACCACCCTGGCGCTGTCGGGCATGGCCCTCAACCACCTGGTGCTGCCGCTGTATCAGCCGCCCGCCGAAGGCAATATCTACCGCTGGCTGAAATGGACACGCCGCGCGCTGATCGTGGCCATCATCATGGCCGGCTATGGCTTCTACCTGCTGATGGCGGCCGAGCAAGACCTGGCCAACCTCGGCATTGTGGCCTTCGTCGCCACCTTGCAGTTCCTGCCGGGGGTGTTGTCGGTGCTGTACTGGCCAACCGCCAATCGGCGTGGGTTTATCGCCGGGCTGCTGGCGGGGATCCTGGTGTGGCTGGTGACCATGCTGCTACCACTGGTCGGCAACCTGCAGGGTTTCTACATCCCGCTGCTGAACATGATCTACGTGCTGGATGACACCAGTTGGCACATGGCAGCCATCGCCTCACTGGCGGCCAACGTACTGATGTTCACCCTGATCTCCCTGTTCACCAACGCCAGCCCCGAAGAAACCAGCGCGGCCGAAGCCTGCGCGGTGGATAACGTACGCCGCCCGCAACGCCGCGAACTGCATGCCGCCTCGCCCCAGGAATTCGCCACGCAACTGGCCAAGCCCCTGGGCGCCAAGGCTGCACAAAAGGAAGTGGAACAGGCACTGCGCGACCTGTACCTGCCTTTCGACGAGCGCCGCCCCTATGCCCTGCGCCGCCTGCGCGACCGCATCGAGGCCAACCTGTCCGGGTTGATGGGCCCCAGCGTGTCCCAGGACATGGTCGAGACCTTCCTGCCCTACAAGGCCGGCGGCGAAAACTATGTAACTGAAGATATCCACTTTATCGAGAGCCGGCTGGAAGACTACCACTCACGCCTCACCGGCCTTGCCGCCGAACTTGATGCCCTGCGCCGCTACCACCGCCAGACCCTGCAGGAACTGCCCATGGGCGTGTGCTCCCTGGCCAAGGACCAGGAGATCCTGATGTGGAACAAGGCCATGGAAGAGCTGACCGGCATCGCCGCCCAGCGCGTGGTCGGCTCGCGCCTGACCACCATCGGCGATCCCTGGCGAGAGTTGCTGCAGGGCTTTATCAACCTGCCAGACGAACACTTGCACAAACAGCACCTGGCCCTGGATGGCCAGACCCGCTGGCTGAACCTGCACAAAGCGGCCATCGACGAACCCCTGGCCCCAGGCAACAGTGGCTTGGTATTGCTGGTCGAAGACCTCACTGAAACCCAGATGCTCGAAGACAAGCTGGTGCATTCCGAGCGCCTGGCCAGTATCGGGCGCCTGGCGGCAGGCGTGGCCCACGAGATCGGCAATCCGATCACCGGTATCGCGTGCCTGGCGCAGAACCTGCGCGAGGAGCGCGAAAAAGACGACGAAATCACCGAAATCAGCGGGCAGATCCTCGAGCAGACCAAACGCGTCTCGCGCATCGTGCAATCGCTGATGAGCTTCGCCCATGCCGGCGGCCACCAGAATCACGATGAAGCGGTGTGCCTGGCTGAAGTCGCCCAGGATGCCATTGGGCTGCTGGCCTTGAACCGGCGTAATTTCGAAGTACAGTTCTATAACTTGTGCGATCCGGAACACTGGGTGGTCGGCGACTCACAACGCCTGGCCCAGGTGCTGATCAACCTGCTGTCCAATGCCCGCGACGCGACACCCGCCGGCAGTGCGGTAAGGGTCAAGAGCGAGGCTTACGAGCACACGGTAGACCTGATCGTCGAAGACGAAGGCAGCGGTATTCCACAGAACATCATGGACCGATTGTTCGAACCCTTCTTCACCACCAAGGATCCTGGTGAAGGTACCGGTCTGGGCCTTGCACTGGTCTATTCCATCGTTGAAGAGCATTATGGACAAATCACCATCGACAGCCCGGCTGACACCGAAAGCCAACGCGGCACCCGTATTCGGGTGACCTTGCCGCGTCATGTCGAAGCGACGTCCGCTGTGAACTGAGACCGTCGAGAGAATTGAATCAATGCCGCACATTTTGATCGTCGAAGACGAAACCATTATCCGCTCTGCCTTGCGTCGCCTGCTTGAACGTAATCAGTACCAGGTCAGCGAAGCCGGCTCGGTGCAGGAAGCCCAAGAGCGTTTCAGCATTCCCACATTCGACCTGATTGTCAGTGACCTGCGCCTGCCTGGCGCGCCCGGTACCGAACTGATCAAGCTGGGCCAGGGCACGCCGGTGCTGATCATGACCAGCTATGCCAGCCTGCGCTCGGCCGTAGACTCCATGAAGATGGGCGCGGTGGACTACATCGCCAAGCCCTTCGACCACGACGAAATGCTCCAGGCCGTGGCGCGCATCCTGCGTGACCGCCAGTCCACCAACAGTGCCCCGGCGGAACGGCCGGCCGGCAAGGCCGCCAGCGACAAACCCGGGGTCGACAACAGCAATGGCGAAATCGGCATCATCGGCTCCTGCCCGCCCATGCAGGACCTGTACGTCAAGATCCGCAAGGTTGCGCCCACGGACTCCAATGTCCTGATCCAGGGCGAGTCCGGCACCGGCAAAGAGCTGGTGGCCCGCGCCCTGCACAACCTGTCCAAGCGCGCCAAGGCCCCGATGATCTCGGTGAACTGCGCGGCAATCCCCGAATCCTTGATCGAATCCGAACTGTTCGGCCACGAGAAAGGTGCCTTTACCGGCGCCAGCGCCGGACGCGCCGGCCTGGTGGAAGCGGCGGACGGCGGCACGCTGTTCCTCGACGAAATCGGTGAGCTGCCCCTGGAAGCCCAGGCACGCCTGCTGCGCGTATTGCAGGAAGGCGAGATTCGCCGGGTCGGCTCGGTGCAGTCACAAAAAGTCGATGTGCGCCTGATCGCCGCGACTCACCGGGACCTGAAGAGCCTGGCGAAAATCGGCCAGTTCCGCGAAGACCTGTATTACCGCCTGCACGTAATCGCCCTCAAGCTGCCGGCCCTGCGCGAACGCGGTGCCGACGTCAACGAGATTGCCAATGCGTTCCTGTTGCGCCAGAGCGCGCGCGTCAACCGTACCGACCTGACGTTTGCGGCCGACGCCGAGCAAGCCATCCGCCACTATTCGTGGCCAGGTAACGTGCGCGAGCTGGAAAACGCTGTGGAGCGAGCAGTGATTCTTTCGGAGAGCCCGCAGATCTCCGCCGAGCTGCTGGGCATTGATATCGAACTGAGTGACCTGGACGATGACGACTTCATTGGCCTGGCACCACAACAGGGCGGCAGTAACACCAGCCATGAGCCTACGGAAGACTTGTCCCTGGAAGACTACTTCCAGCACTTCGTCCTGGAGCACCAGGACCATATGACCGAGACCGAACTGGCGCGCAAACTGGGCGTCAGCCGCAAATGCCTGTGGGAACGGCGCCAGCGCCTGGGCATTCCACGGCGCAAGACCGGGGTTGCCAGCGAAAGCTGAGGTCAACTCACATTGGGTAACACCCCAAACGTGAAAAAACTGTTACCTCAGATATTCACGTAACAAAAAGCCGGGGCTTACGGTAACGAAGCCCCGGCTTTTTTTCGTCCTCCAAACACCCAAAACCCGGCCAACCCCCTGATTTTGCTGGGGCTCGCAAAAGTTGGCACGCACCCTGCTATATGCTTAGTACAAGAACAATAAAAAGCACCGTACACACACAATAAAAATAAGACGAATCGACTCACGCACAATAAAAACAACACGGCGGAGGCGCAGCTAACTGATTCTTTTGGAGAGGCGTTGCATTTGGGGCTTGCCCCGCAACCAGGCCGAGAACAACAAAAAATGCCCTAAGGCAGAGCCTGAACTGGTTGGATCATTGATCATCGCAACACAGCGACCAAAGCAATCCGTTTGCTCTTGACTCCCGATTGGGAGTGTCATGAAGGTCAAATCTCATGGCGAGGGCGATCAACAAAAACAAGAAGCCCGAAACCAATAATAAAAATAGAGCACGCAACTACTTTCTGGGGGAGCTTCGGCTCCCCTTGTAGTTTCTGTGATTTGAGCGCCACACCGGCTTATTTAAGCATCTGGCTCAACGCTTGCAGCTAGTTCCTACACCATCCCCTGACTAAATGCTAGAATCCCGGCCCATCATGCGGTCATTCTTCGTTATGGCCGAACATTCCTTCAAACAGTGCATCCCATGCTGAAGAAGTTGTTCCAGTCATTCCGTTCCCCCTTGCGTCGTACGCAACACATTCGCAGCACGCCTGAAGTGCTCAACAGCAATCAACATTCGCTGCAGCGCGCCCAGTTCAGCCGTTATGCGGTGAACATCGTCGAACGCCTGCAGAACGCTGGCTACCAGGCCTACCTGGTCGGTGGTTGTGTGCGCGACATGTTGCTCAACATCACTCCCAAGGATTTCGACGTCGCCACCAGCGCCACGCCTGAACAAGTGCGCGCCGAGTTTCGCAACGCGCGGATCATCGGTCGGCGCTTCAAGTTGGTGCATATCCACTTTGGTCGCGAGATCATCGAGGTCGCCACCTTCCGAGCAGGCCACCCGCAAAACGATGAAGAGGAAGACAGCAACCAGTCTTCCCGCAACGAAAGCGGACGCATCCTGCGGGACAATGTGTACGGCACCCTGGAAGAAGACGCGCAACGCCGCGACTTCACCATCAATGCCCTCTATTACGATCCGGTCAGCGAGCGCATCCTCGATTACGCCAACGGCGTACACGATATTCGCAACCACCTGATCCGCCTGATCGGCGACCCTACGCAGCGCTACCAGGAAGACCCGGTGCGCATGCTGCGGGCCGTGCGCTTTGCCGCCAAGCTGAACTTCGGCATCGAGAAACATACGGCCGCGCCGATTCGCGAGCTGGCGCCGATGCTGCGGGAAATCCCTTCGGCACGCCTGTTCGAGGAAGTGCTCAAGCTGTTCCTTTCCGGGCATGCCGCCGACACCTTCGAAATGCTGGTGGACCTGCAGTTGTTCGACCCACTGTTCCCGGCCAGCGCCGATGCACTGGAGCACAACCCCACGTACACCCACACGCTGATCAGTGAAGCGTTGATCAACACTGACCTGCGGATCAAACAGAACAAACCGGTGACCCCGGCATTCCTGTTTGCCGCCCTGCTCTGGCCGGCGCTGCCCGCCCGCGTGCTGCGCCTGCAGAACCGTGGCATGCCGCCGATTCCAGCGATGCAGGAAGCGGCGCACGAGTTGATCGCCGAGCAATGCCAGCGCATCGCAATCCCCAAGCGTTTCACCATGCCGATCCGCGAGATCTGGGACATGCAGGAACGCCTGCCACGGCGCAGTGGCAAACGTGCCGACCTGCTGCTGGACAACCCGCGCTTCCGTGCCGGCTATGACTTCCTGCTGCTGCGTGAAAGCGCCGGCGAGCAGACTGATGGCCTGGGCGAATGGTGGACCGACTACCAGGACGCCAATGACAGCGAACGTCGCGAGATGATTCGTGAACTGAGCAGCAAAGGCGAACCCACTGGCGACGGCCCGAAAAAGCGCCGCCGCAGCAGCGGTAGCAAACGCAAGCGCAGTGCCGCCGATACCTCTGGCGAATAAGCACCGTGGAGCGTATCTACATCGGTATGGGCAGCAACCTTGCTGCCCCGCAGCAACAATTGCGCAACGCCATCGAGGCGTTGGCGCAGTTGCCGAACACCACATTCGTCGGTGTTTCTGCCTTCTACCAAAGTGATTCCCTACTTCCCGGCCAGCCGCGCTATACCAATGCGGTGGCGGCGCTGGACAGCACCCTCGCGCCACTGGAACTGCTGGATGCGCTGCAAGCCATCGAGAACGACCAGGGCCGCGAACGCCTTGAGCGTTGGGGCCCACGCACCCTGGACCTGGATATCCTGCTGTTTGGCGATCGCCTGATTGATGAGCCGCGCCTCAAGGTGCCTCATTACCAGATGCATCTAAGGGCTTTTGTGTTGTATCCACTTGCCGAACTGGCACCGGCCACTTTGCAACTGCCTGACGGTCGCCTACTCAGTGATCTGCTCGATCAATGCCCATTCGTCGGCCTGGAACGCCTGCCTCCTGCTTGACTCAAGCCCTGTAGGCGCTGGCCGAACACGCCTTTTACCTGCTGAATCGCATCAGTAACAGCGGTAACACCCCGCTCGTAACAATGCGGTAACACATCCAATTGACTTCCAGAGTCCTCCTCACGACTATAGGCGTCCCGCTGCCGCCAACCCGGCGCTGAAGGGCGCAATCCAGGCCTTATAAGCACTGCTCTGAAGAAAGTGCGCCTGTATAAACGAAGACTCACGCGCGTTACTCGCTGTTTCCAAGCGCCTGAACGAGGACCCTTTTCATGCCAGACATTACCCTGACCACCTTGCAGAGCCTCAAACTCAAGGGTGAAAAAATCACCATGCTGACCTGCTATGACGCCACGTTCGCCCAGGCTTGCTGCCAGGCCGGGGTCGAGGTGTTACTGGTGGGCGACTCCCTGGGCATGGTTCTTCAAGGGAATGACAGCACCCTCCCGGTCACCACCGATGAACTCGCCTACCACACCGCCAGCGTCAAGCGCGGTAACGAAGGCGCCTTTATCATCGCCGACCTGCCGTTCATGGCTTACGCAACGCTTGAGCAGACCTTCCAGAACGCCGGCAAGCTGATGCAGGCCGGGGCACATATGATCAAGGTCGAAGGTGCCTTGTGGCTTGCCGAGTCGATCCGCTTGTTAGCTGAACGCGGCGTTCCGGTATGCGCACACATGGGCCTCACGCCACAGTCTGTCAATATCCTGGGTGGCTACAAGGTCCAGGGCCGTAATGAAGCCCAAGCCCGGCAGATGCGGGCCGACGCCATCGCCCTGGAGCAGGCCGGCGCTGCAATGATTGTGCTCGAGTGCGTGCCTAGCGAACTGGCGGAAGAAATCACCCAGGCGGTGAAAATCCCGGTGATCGGCATTGGCGCCGGCAGCGCGACCGACGGCCAGGTCCTGGTGCTGCACGACATGCTCGGCCTGAACCTCACCGGCCGCGCCCCCAAATTCGTGAAGAACTTCATGACCGGCCAGGACAACATCCAGGCCGCGCTGAGCGCCTATGTGGCTGAAGTCAAAGCCGTTACCTTCCCTGGCCTCGAACACGGATTCTCTGCATGAACACCGTAAAAACCCTGCGCGAACTGCGGGCCGCCGTCACTCACGCGCGTAACGCCGGCAAGCGCATTGGCTTCGTGCCGACCATGGGCAACCTGCATGCCGGCCACGCTACGCTGGTGACGCGCGCCGCCGAACAAGCCGACTTCGTGGTGGCGAGCATTTTCGTCAACCCGCTGCAGTTTGGCGCCGGTGAAGACCTGGACAAGTACCCGCGCACTCTGGCCGCCGACCAGGAAAAGCTGCTGGTGGCGGGCTGCAACCTGCTGTTCGCCCCCACCGTCGACGAGATGTACCCCGACGGCATGACGGTGCAGACCCGGGTCAGCGTGCCGCAACTGTCCGAAGGCCTGTGCGGCGCCAGCCGCCCGGGTCACTTCGAGGGCGTGGCGACGGTGGTGAGCAAGCTGTTCAACATGGTCCAGCCTGACCTCGCAGTGTTCGGGCAAAAGGACTACCAGCAACTGGCGGTGATCCGCGCCATGGTGCGCGACCTGAACATGCCGATCCAGATCATTGGCGAGCCCACCGTGCGCGCCGAGGACGGCCTGGCGCTGTCCTCGCGCAACGGTTACCTGACTGAAGAACAGCGCGCCATCGCCCCGGTGCTGTACCGCAGCCTCCGTCATATCGCCGCCGCCATTGAAAACGGCGACCGCGACTTCGCCAAGCTAAGGGCCGAGCAGGTCCAGCACATCGAGGCCGCCGGCCTGCGCATGGACTACCTGGAAGTCTGCCAGGGCCAGCACCTGCGTCCGGCAACCGCCGAGGATCGTGATGTGGTGATCCTGGTCGCCGCGTACATGGGCGCGACCCGGTTGATCGACAACCTGCACCTCAACCTCAGCGCTTAAGCCTGGCAATCTCCCCATGTGGGAGCGGGCTTGCCCGCGATGGCGGGCGGTCAGTCGATGTATTTGTCGCTGACCCAGCACCATCGCGGGCAAGCCTGCTTGTATGGTTAGACTTGTAGGGGTGGTGGGACTAAAAGCCAGCATCTGACTCTAGCCAGTACAGACCGTGGGAGACTTCGCCCCACCCCTTCACCAAAGCGCCGATAAGGAATGCATCGGCCATGACCGACGATAGAAGCAAGCCAGCGCAACGGTGAAGCCCCGACAAGCCCGTAAACCCTAACCCGGAGCTTTTCTCATGGCAATGACTGTCTCGCAATCAATCATTGGAGTGGATGTCGCTAAAGCCGAAGTAGTTGTTTATCACAGTGAAACTGCTGAAACAAAGATCGTATCGAACAAGAAAAACGAGCTGAAGGCATGGCTGAAGTCTCCCACATTCGGTTTTTAGCGTCTCCCAGGCCCCGGTATAAAAAAGTACCGGCTTGCGCGCAGACAAAGCCAAGACATATCGACACGCTAGGTTTAATGTAATCGCCCGGCGTTATAGTTAGCGCTGTCTGGAACCCAAACCTTGATACAAAACTGGATGTTCCGGGTTTAGAAGTGTCCTAAAAGCAGTCCCAGTAATAAAAAGGAAACCCGCAGCGATGGCGTACTACCGCACCCCTCATGACGTTACCGCTCTGCCCGCCTGGCAAGCGCTCAATCAACATCGCCAAGCCATGCAGGATTTCAGCATGCGCGAAGCGTTTAATGCCGATCCCCAGCGCTTTACCCAGTTCACGTTGAGCAGCTGCGGACTTTTCCTCGATTACTCGAAAAACCTGATTACCCCTGAAACCCGCGACCTGCTGGTGGGCCTGGCCAACGAAGTCGATCTCAAAAGCGCAATCAAGGCGCTGTTCGATGGCGAGCCGGTCAACTCTTCGGAAGGTCGTCCGGCGCTGCACACCGCACTGCGCCGCCCGGTGGGCGACAAGTTGTCGGTCAACGGCACCAATATCATGCCCGACGTGCACAAGGTGCTGAACCAGATTACCGACCTGGTGGGCCGCATCCATGACGGCCTGTGGCGCGGCTACACCGAGAAGCCGATCACCGACGTGGTCAACATCGGCATCGGCGGTTCGTTCCTCGGCCCAGAGCTGGTCTCCGAGGCACTGTTGTCCTACGCCCATAAAGGCGTGCGCTGCCACTACCTGGCGAATATCGATGGCAGTGAATTCCACGAGCTGACCCAGAAGCTGCGCGCCGAGACCACGCTGTTTATCGTCTCGTCGAAGTCCTTCAATACCCTGGAAACCCTGAAAAATGCCCAGGCCGCCCGCGCCTGGTACCTGGCCCAGGGTGGCTCGGAAGCCGAGCTGTATCGCCACTTTATCGCCGTGTCGAGCAACAACGCGGCGGCCGTGGCCTTCGGTATCCGTGAAGAGAATATCTTCCCGATGTGGGACTGGGTCGGCGGCCGTTACTCGTTGTGGTCGGCCATCGGCTTGCCAATCGCCCTGGCCATTGGCATGTCCAACTTCAAGGAACTGCTGTCGGGTGCCTACACCATGGACCAGCACTTCCAGACCGCGCCGTTCGAGGCAAACATGCCGGTGCTGCTGGGCCTGCTGGGTGTGTGGTACGGCAACTTCTGGGGCGCCCAGAGCCACGCGATCCTGCCGTACGACCACTACCTGCGTAACATCACCAAGCACTTGCAACAGTTGGACATGGAATCCAACGGCAAGAGCGTACGCCAGGACGGCACGCCGGTTTCCACCGATACTGGCCCGGTTATCTGGGGCGGCGTGGGCTGCAACGGTCAGCACGCGTACCACCAGTTGCTGCACCAGGGCACCCAGTTGATCCCGGCCGACTTCATTGTGCCGATCGTCAGCTTCAACCCGGTCTCCGACCACCATCAGTGGCTGTATGCCAACTGCCTGTCCCAGAGCCAGGCGCTGATGCTCGGCAAGACCCGCAGCGAAGCCGAAGCCGAGTTGCGTGACAAAGGCATGGCCGAAGACGAAATACAAAAGCTGGCGCCGCACAAGGTGATTCCGGGCAACCGCCCGAGCAACACCCTGGTGGTGGAGCGGATCAGCCCGCGCCGTCTGGGCGCGCTGGTGGCGATGTATGAACACAAAGTGTTTGTACAAAGCGTCATCTGGGGCATCAACGCCTTTGACCAATGGGGCGTGGAGCTGGGCAAGGAGCTGGGCAAGGGCGTCTACAACCGCCTGACGGGCGCCGAGGAAACCTCGGCCGACGATGCCTCGACCCAAGGCTTGATCAACTACTTCCGTGGTCGTCACCGCGGTTGATGTGATCGGCACTACAATCAGGGATTGAACCTGCACAAGCGCCCCCTGTGGGAGCTGGCTTGCCAGCTCCCACAGGGACCAGCCTTGAACTCTTGTCTCTATAACAAGAAGAGGGATCCCTAATGTTCGATATCAGCCAGTTTCCCCATGCCGATGCAGTGCGCCGGGGCGCGCAACTCAGTCAAGAGGACTATCAGCGCCTCTATCGGCAATCCATCGAACACCCCGATACGTTCTGGGCCGAACAGGCCAAGGCGCTGCTCGACTGGATCACGCCCTGGCAGACCGTCCAGCACTGCGATATCAACACCGGCGCCGCGCAGTGGTTTGCCGGTGGCCAGTTGAACGTCAGCTACAACTGCATTGACCGTCACCTGGCGCAACGCGCCGATCAGCCGGCCTTTATCTGGGAAGGCGATGATCCTGCAAAATCTTCCAAAATCACCTACCGCCAACTTCACCAAAACGTCAGCCGCCTGGCCAATGTGCTGAAAAGCCGTGGCGTGAAAAAAGGCGACCGGGTGTGTATCTACATGCCGATGATTCCGGAAGCCGCCTACGCGATGCTGGCCTGCACGCGGATTGGCGCGGTGCATTCCGTGGTGTTTGGCGGGTTCTCACCGGATGCCCTGCGCGACCGTATCCTGGATGCCGACTGCCGCACCGTGATCACCGCCGACGAAGGCGTACGCGGCGGCAAACCCGTGGCGCTGAAACAGAATGTCGACAAGGCCCTGGCCAGCTGTCCGAATGTCACGACGGTACTGGTGGTGGAACGAACCGGTGCGGCCGTAGCCTGGACTGAAGGGCGCGACCTCAAGTACCAACAGGCGGTGGACGCGGTCAGCGACGCATGCCCGCCCGAGCCGATGGCTGCCGAAGACCCGCTGTTTATCCTCTATACCTCCGGCAGTACCGGCAAGCCCAAGGGCGTGCTGCACACCACCGGCGGCTATCTGCTGCAAGCGGCGATGACCTTCAAATACGTGCTCGATTATCGCGAGGGCGAAGTGTTCTGGTGCACCGCCGATGTCGGCTGGGTCACGGGCCATAGCTATATCGTGTACGGGCCGCTGGCCAATGGCGCCACCTCCCTGATGTTCGAGGGTGTGCCGAGTTACCCGGACAGCTCGCGCTTCTGGCAGGTGATCGATAAACATCAGGTGAATATTTTCTACACCGCGCCCACCGCCCTGCGGGCCTTGATGCGCGAGGGTCATGGCCCGCTGGAAAGTACGTCCAGGGCCAGCCTGAGATTGCTCGGCAGTGTCGGCGAACCGATCAACCCGGAAGCCTGGGAGTGGTATTTCAACGCCGTCGGCGAGCAGCGCTGCCCGATTGTCGATACCTGGTGGCAGACCGAGACCGGCGGCATCATGCTCAGCCCGCTGGTCAGCGCCCAGCGCATCAAGCCCGGCTGCGCGACCCAGCCGATGTTTGGGGTGCAGCCGGTATTGCTCGACGAGCAGGGCAAGGAAATCAGCGGCGCCGGCAGCGGCGTCCTGGCGATCAAAGCCAGCTGGCCGGGGCAGATCCGCAGCGTGTATGGCGACCCGCAGCGGATGATCGACACCTACTTCAAGCCCTACCCCGGATACTACTTTACCGGCGACGGTGCGCGGCGCGACGAGGATGGCGACTACTGGATCACCGGGCGCATTGATGACGTGATCAACGTCTCCGGCCATCGCATCGGCACCGCCGAGGTGGAAAGCGCGCTGGTGCTGCATGACAAAGTGGCCGAGGCTGCCGTCGTCGGCTACCCCCATGACCTCAAGGGCCAGGGCATCTATGCGTTTGTCACACCGATGAATGGCGTCGAGCCCAGCGATGCGCTGAAAAAACACCTGCTGGACCTGGTCAGCAAGGAAATCGGCAGCTTTGCCAAGCCTGAGCTGATCCAATGGGCGCCGGCCTTGCCGAAAACCCGTTCAGGCAAGATCATGCGGCGTATCCTGCGCAAGATCGCCTGCAACGAACTGGACAGCTTGGGCGATACCTCTACCCTGGCCGATCCGAGCGTGGTCGACGGCCTGATCGACAAGCGCCTGAACCGATAGGAACCCCCAAGCCACCATGGAATTTCTGCGCAACCGTATCGAATCCCAACTGATGAGCCTGACGGGGCTGTCCCTGGGCAATCTGGACCTGGAAAGCCCCAAGGGCGACCCAGGGCTGTTCGGGCCGGACTCGGTGAGCTGGAAGGTCCATGGTGACTTCAGCAGCATGCTGATCGGGGGTATCAGCGCCTTGATGTTGCAGGCGCTGCATCCCCTGGCGCTGGCCGGCGTGTGGGACCATTCGAATTTTCGCCAGGACATGCTTGGGCGTTTGCGCCGCACTTCGCAGTTTATTTCCGGTACTACGTTTGGCTCGCGCCGCGACGCGTTATGGCTGATCGAAAAGGTGCGCACCATCCACCTGCAAGTGGTCGGGCACGCACCTGACGGGCGCCCCTACGCGGCCAGTGATCCTGAATTGCTGACGTGGGTTCACGTCGCCGAAGTCAGCAGCTTTCTGGCGGCGCATTTGCGCTACAAAACCCCGGATTTATCGCCCAGAGACCAGGATCGGTACTACAGCGAGATTGCCCTGGTCGCCGAACAACTGGGGGCTCGCCACGTGCCGCGCTCAAGGCAGGAAATTGCTGATTACCTGCAACGTATTCGCCCACAACTGCTGTGTGACGAACGCAGCCGCGAAGTACTGCGCCTGTTGCTCGATGCCCCGGCTCCCAGCGCCCTGGCCAAGCCGTTCGGGGCGCTGATGATGCAGGCCGGGATCGACCTACTACCGGACTGGGCGGGTGACATGCTGGGTCAACAGCAAAGCCCGCTGCAACGCCAACTGATCCGCGCCGGGGTCAGGCGCAGCGCGCCGCTGCTGCGCTGGGCGATGCGCAATGGTTCGGTGCAACGGGCCCACAGGCGGATGGGCCTGCTGTAACGACACACACCCTGTGGCAACTGGCTTGCCCGCGATACTGATCGACCTGCACCCGCGCCATCGCCGGCAAGCCGACGCCCACAGGAGCTGTTAAACTTGCGCGCTTAAATTCCCCAGCAAGGCGCGCTCCATGTCGTCCCTGAATCAGGCGCTGCGCGCCGCCCTCGATCACCGCCAAGACCTGCTCGCCGAGCTGCATGCCCAAGGCACCGATTGCTATCGGCTGTTTCATGGCAGCCAGGAAGGCGCGGGGGGCCTGACCATCGACCGTTACGGCCCGCAATTGATGGTGCAGAGCTTTCACCAGTCCCTGGACAGCGATGCGCTCCTGCAATTGCACCTGATGATCAACCAGTACCTGGGCCTGGAGTTGCTGCTGGTCTATAACGACCGCTCCCGAGGCAACTCGCGTATCGACCGCGAAGACACGGTGTACCGCGCCGAACCTGCGGCCCTGGAAGACCTGGTTGGCCACGAATGGGGCCTGAACTATCGCGTGCGCGGTCGCCACCCGGGGCAGGACCCGCTGCTGTTCCTGGACCTGCGCAATACCCGCGGCTGGGTCAAGGCGCACAGTGCCGGCAAAAGCGTGCTGAACCTGTTTGCCTACACCTGCGGCGTCGGCCTCAGTGCAGCGGCCGGCGGGGCCCGCGAGGTGTGCAACCTGGACTTCGCCGAGGGCAACCTGGCAGTCGGTCGCGAAAACGGCGAGTTGAACCCGCAACTGCCAGCCATGACGTTTGTACAGTCCGATTACTTCCCGGCAATCCGCCAACTGGCCGGGCTGCCGATCACCCAGCGTCGCGGGCAAAAACTGCCGAGCTACCCGCGCCTGGAGCAACGTCAATATGACCTGGTGCTGCTCGACCCACCCGCCTGGGCCAAGAGCGCCTTTGGTACCGTGGACCTGTTGCGTGACTACCAGAGCCTGCTCAAGCCGGCATTGCTGGCCACCGCGCAAAACGGTGTACTGATCTGCTGCAACAACCTGGCAAAGGTCAGCATGGATGACTGGCGCGAGCAGGTCTTGCGCTGTGCTGAAAAGGCTGGCCGCCCCGTACGCGACTGGACAGTGATGACACCCGGCGCTGACTTTCCCTCACAAGACCAGCAGCCGCCGCTGAAGACTCTGATCCTGCAGTTGTAGGATTGCCCTGAAAGAACCTGACTGGCGTAATAAAGGCGCGGTTCTTCGGAACCGTAAACCCGTGCCATACTCCAAGGCACTCCTGATCGACATAGATGGCGTCACCCATGCCCAAAGGATTGATTCGCGCCACAGGCGCCTTGCTGACCGCCCTTGCACTCTACAGCTTGCTGGGCTTTTTGATTCTGCCCGGTATTGCGCTTCGCGTGGCCAACCAACAGTTGGCCAATTACGCCACCGTGCCGGCCCGTATCGAGCGTATCGAGCTCAACCCGTTCAGCCTGGAACTGACCCTCTGGGGCCTGAAAATCGGTGAGCCGGGCAAGGAACAGGTGGGATTTGAACGCCTCTATGCCAACCTGCAGATCGACAGCCTCTGGACCCGCGCCCTGCACCTGGCCGATGTGCAGTTGGACAAGCCGAAGACCGAAATCCTCTTCGACAAGACCGGTACCCTCAACCTGGCGCAACTGTTCAAGTTGCCGCCGAGCGAACCGACCCCCGATGACCCCGAAAGCAAACCGTTCCCGCTGCGCATCGAACGCATCAAGCTGGCGAGCGGTTACGTGCACTTCGAAGACGTGCGCCCCAGCGAGCCTATCGAGTTCCTCTACGACAAACTCGACTTCGAGCTGAAAAACCTCAGCACCCTGCCCGAAGACAATGCCGACATGACCCTGGTCGCCGCTGGCCCCGAGGGCGGGCAGATCGACTGGACCGGCAATTTCAGCCTGGTGCCGATCGCCTCTGAGGGTAAGTTGAAGGTCACAGATGGCAAGATGAAAGTCTGGTGGCCCTATGTGCGGGACGCCGTGCCCCTGGTCCTGGAAGATGGCACCCTTAATTTCAGTACCGACTACAAGCTGAACCTGGCCAAAGAAACCGAACTGAACCTGACCAACGTCTCGGCGAGCATCGCGCCGTTCGCGATCAAGGCCCCGGATGGCCGGCCACTGGCCCGCCTGGAGCGCCTGGATGTCAGCGAAACCTCGATCGACCTGGCCAAGCAGCAAGTGATCGTGGGCAAAATCCGCAGTAACAAGCTCGAAACCTGGGCCGCCCGTGAAGCCGATGGCCAACTGGACTGGCAGAAACTGTTCGCCAGCCAGCCGAGCAAGCCAGCCACCAAGCCTGAACCAGCAAGCGCTCCCGCCGCGGCCGATTCGCCAAAACCCGAGTCGACAGCGCCGAGCAAGCCTTGGCAAGTGCTGCTCAAGGATGTGCAACTGCGTAACTATCAGGTGCACTTGGCTGATCGCCAGGTAAAACCTGCGGTGGCCCTGGAGCTGGGCCCGCTGAATGTCGATGTACAAGACTTCGACAGCCTCAATCAAAGCCCCTTCACCCTCAAGATCGACAGTGGCCTGGGCAAGCAGGGCAAGATCCAGGCGAGCGGCCAGGTCAACCTGAACCCGGTCAGCGCCAAGTTGAAAGTCGACACCAAGGATATCGACCTGCGGGTTGCCCAGTCCTATATCAGCCCCTTTATCCGCCTGGAACTGCGCAGCGGCATGCTCGGCAGTAACCTCGATGTGAACCTCAAGAGCACCGAGCCCCTCGCGCTGCAGATCACCGGCCGCGCCCAAGTGGATCAGCTGCACACCCTGGACACGCTCAAGACCCGCGACTTCCTCAAGTGGCAGCGACTGGTGGTGGAAGGCTTGAACTACCAGCACGGCAACAGCCTGTCGATCGACAAGATCAACCTGCTGCAACCCTATGCGCGCTTTATGATCAACGATGATCGCACCACCAACGTCGATGACCTGCTGATCCCACAGCCTGCCGACAGTGGCGCCAAATCGACGGCCAAATCCAGCGCGAGCAATGAAAAACCCCTGGGCATCCGTATCGGGCAGATCGCGATCAATGACGGCTCGGCCAACTTTGCCGACTTCAGCCTGACGCCGAACTTTGCCACGGCGATCCAGCAACTCAATGGCCAGATCGGCACCATCGACAGCCGCCAGGCCAAACCGGCCAGCGTGGACATCAAGGGTAAGGTTGACCGCTATGCACCCGTGACGATCAAGGGCAGTGTCAACCCGTTTGACCCGATGGCCGCGCTGGATATCGCCACCAGCTTCAAACGCGTCGAGCTGACCACCCTGACACCGTACTCGGGCAAGTTTGCCGGGTTCCGTATCCGCAAGGGCCGACTCAACCTGGACCTGCACTACGTGATCACCAAGGGCCAGTTGAAGGCCGAGAACAAGGTGGTGGTAGAGCAACTGCAACTGGGCGAGAAAGTCGACAGCGCCGATGCGGTGGACCTGCCGATTCGCCTGGCAATTGCCCTGCTCAAGGACACTGACGGCAAGATCTCCATCGAGTTGCCGGTGACCGGCGACTTGAACAACCCGCAGTTCAGTGTGATGCCGATTGTCTGGCAAACCCTGCGCAACCTGGTAGTGCGCGCGGCAACGGCGCCGTTCAAGTTCATTGGCGGGCTGGTGACCGGTGGAGGCTCGGAGGATCTGGGCAACGTGTCGTTCGCCGCTGGCTCCAGCGCCCTGAGCAGAGACGCCGAGTCGGCCCTCAACAGCCTCGCCAAAGCCCTCAAGGAGCGCCCTGCCCTGCGCCTGGAAATCGAAGGCACTGCGGCAGCCAGCAGCGATGGTCCGTTCCTGGCCGCCGAGCGGCTTGAGCGTGAGTATCAGTACAACTACTACAAGATACTCCAGCGCCGTGGCGATAAAGTCCCGGCCCAGGCTTCATTGCTTGTAGTACCGGAAAAGGAAAAGGCGCCACTGCTCGAAGGCATCTATCGCACCCGCTTGAAGCAACAACCGCCGGCTGAGTGGAAAGACCTGGGCAGCGATGAGCGCTCGGCAAAGCTGCGCGACGGCGTGATCAAGTTCTGGAGCGGCAGTGATGTGTTGCTACGCAAACTGGGCCAGGACCGCGCGAGTGCGATCAAGGACTATCTGGTCGATAAGGGCCAGTTGGAAGACGATCGGGTGTACTTCATTGATGCCAGCCTCGGCCAGGCCGAAAAAGATGGCCGGGTAATTACGCCAATGCACCTGGATGCCGAGTAACTACCGGACACCATAAGTCCAAAGTGTGGGAACTGGCTGCCTGCTCCCACACTTGATCTGCATAATCCGCAAACATGTTTTCCCCGCCACAATAAAACGGGCCCCGACACAAGTGCCGGGGCCCGTAGTGACCACATCCCTGTGGTCGGTCGCATGAACCTGTAAGGTGCATTGAGCGGATATCTGCCTCGCTCGTGGCCGCCTTGCCTAAGTCCAGTCGAGTCGTTGCGCGTTACTCTGCTTTCAGGCCATCGGCCGATACAGCTTTAACGCCTTTGATTTTCTTGGTGATGGCTACTGCCATTTCCTTTTGTGCATCAGTCACAGCAACAGTGGAGGACAGGGAGACCACACCTTTGTTGGTTTCGACTTTGATGTCGGTGCCAGGAATGCCTTTCTCGGTAACCAGGTCAGCTTTGACTTTAGTGGTGATCCAGGTATCGGTGGTCGCTTCTTTGGCCTTGGTCACTTCACCGGCGGCTACAACCATTGGAGCCTGGGAGGTTTGGGCGAACGCAACGTTAGCCATGGTCAGGGTCAGCGCGGTGGCAGTTGCAGCAGCGATAGCGAACTTCTTCATACGAGTAACTCCTGTTTTTTCGAAGGTCTGCAGCGTTTCAACGTTAATGCTGCAGGGTTACCAGTACTGTTGCAGGCGCTGTGCCAACTTTCGCATACGAATAAAAACCTTTAAATTCAATAGCTTATGTTTTTTGCCGAAATTCAGAATCGTGCAACTTGCATGAAGCCCATCGTGCCTGCATGCAAGTTGCGGCTTTTGTCCTGGGCTAAACGGCTGATTTACCTTCACTTTCCTGCAGCCCAAAAAAAAGGACTCCGAAGAGTCCTCTTTTTCAGCGTAAAGCCTGGGAGTTATTAAACGCCCGAAGCCTTGGCTGCTGCTACGTCCTTGATGGACAGCTTGATACGGCCGCGGTTGTCCACGTCCAGTACCAGCACTTCCACTTCCTGGCCTTCTTTCAGGATGTCGGTCACTTTCTCTACGCGAGCATCGCTCAGCATGGAGATGTGAACCAGACCGTCCTTGCCCGGCAGGATGTTGACGAACGCGCCGAAGTCGACGATGCGCTCAACCTTACCGACGTAGATCTTGCCGATCTCGGCTTCAGCGGTGATGCCCAGGACGCGCTGGCGTGCAGCTTCAGCCGCTTCCTTGGTTTCGCCGAAGATCTTGATCGAACCGTCGTCTTCGATGTCGATCGAAGCCTTGGTTTCTTCACAGATCGCACGGATGGTCGCGCCGCCTTTACCGATGACATCACGGATTTTGTCGGTGTCGATTTTCATCGCGATCATGGTCGGAGCATTTTCCGACAGCTCGGTGCGGGACTGACCAATGATCTGGTTCATCTGGCCGAGGATGTTCAGGCGCGCTTCCAGGGCTTGGCCCAGAGCGATTTCCATGATTTCTTCGGTGATGCCCTTGATCTTGATGTCCATCTGCAGCGCGGTAACACCTTTGGCGGTACCGGCTACTTTGAAGTCCATGTCGCCGAGGTGGTCTTCGTCACCCAGGATGTCGGTCAGGACGGCGAACTTCTCGCCTTCTTTAACCAGACCCATGGCGATACCGGCAACTGGCGCCTTCATCGGCACACCAGCGTCCATCAATGCCAGGGAAGCACCGCAAACGGAAGCCATGGAGCTGGAACCGTTGGACTCGGTGATTTCCGACACAACACGAATGGTGTACGGGAACACGTCGGCGGCAGGCAGCATGGCTGCAATCGAACGACGGGCCAGGCGGCCGTGACCGATTTCGCGGCGACCAGCACCCCCCATGCGACCACACTCACCTACCGAGAACGGAGGGAAGTTGTAGTGAAGCATGAACGGGTCTTTTTTCTCGCCTTCCAGGGTGTCCAGCAGTTGTGCGTCACGGGCAGTACCCAGAGTCGCGACTACCAGGGCCTGGGTTTCACCACGGGTGAACAGGGCCGAACCGTGGGTCTTCGGCAGAACGCCAACTTCAATATTCAGCGGACGTACGGTGCGGGTGTCGCGACCGTCAATACGTGGCTTGCCGTTAACGATATTTTCGCGAACGGTGCGGTATTCGATTTCGCCGAAGGCTGCTTTGACTTCGCTGGAAGAAGGCTGGCCTTCTTCACCGGACAGCTTGGCAACAACCTGGTCCTTCAGTTCACCCAGGCGAGCGTAACGGTCGGCCTTGATGGTGATGGTGTAGGCGTCGGAGATCGCAGCACCGAACTCGGAGCGGATAGCGCCCAGCAGCTCAGTGGCTTCTGGCTGAGGAGCCCAGGTCCAGGTCGGCTTGGCGGCTTCGGCAGCCAGTTCTTTAACAGCGTTGATCACAACCTGGAACTCGTCGTGAGCAAACAGTACAGCGCCCAGCATCTGGTCTTCGGTCAGCTCTTTGGCTTCCGATTCAACCATCAACACGGCTTCCGAAGTACCGGCAACGACCATGTCCAGGCTCGAAGCTTTCTGTTGTTCGTAAGTTGGGTTCAGCAGGTAGCCGGTGCTTTCGTGGAAAGCAACGCGAGCTGCGCCGATCGGGCCATCGAAAGGAATACCGGAGATGGCCAGGGCAGCCGAGGTGCCGATCATCGCAGCGATGTCCGGATCGGTCTTCTTGCTGGTGGAAACGACGGTGCAGACAACCTGCACTTCGTTCATGAAGCCTTCTGGGAACAGCGGACGGATCGGACGGTCGATCAGTCGGGAAGTCAGGGTTTCTTTCTCGGAAGGACGGCCTTCGCGCTTGAAGAAACCACCAGGGATCTTACCGGCAGCGTAAGTCTTTTCCTGGTAGTGAACGGAAAGAGGGAAGAAGCCTTTGCTTGGGTCAGCGGTCTTGGCGCCCACAACGGTCACCAGTACGGTAACGTCGTCGTCAACGGTGACCAGCACTGCGCCGGAGGCTTGACGGGCAATACGGCCTGTCTCGAGGGTAACGGTCGACTGACCGAACTGGAATTTTTTGATTACCGGGTTCACGGTGTCCTACCTTCTTTGTGGCTCTTGGGGAACTTGTCTTCTTGCGAAATTCTTGGGCAATGTCGGGAATCGGCCCAACCCTTGTCCAGGGTAAAACGTGTATCCAGATAAAACTTGAGGCTGGGAGCCTGCCATGGGCCAGCGGGAAACCCACTGACACACGGCAAACAACCAACCTCTAGCGCAATCGCTGATTAGCGACGCAGACCCAGGCGACCGATCAGAGCCTGGTAACGGCCCAGATCCTTGCCTTTCAGGTAGTCCAGCAGCTTACGGCGCTGGTTTACCATGCGGATCAGACCACGACGGGAGTGGTGATCTTTACCGTTGGCCTTGAAGTGACCCTGCAGCTTGTTGATGTTGTGGGTCAGCAGTGCAACTTGCACTTCTGGCGAACCAGTGTCACCAACAGCTTGCTGATAGTCAGCTACGATTTGTGCTTTTTCTTGAACGTCGAGAGCCATGAGGCAATCCTTTTTTCAGGAAACCACCCAAAGGGCAGTTTCAACAGGCCAGGGACAAATCCCTGTATCTAAAAATGAGTGTTGACCGTGCCTGTTAACAGCCACACTCGTTCGGTCATTCTGACCGAATCAGCCGACGCGGCGCGATGCGCCCGTCTTCGCTCACTTCACCGATACCGATAAAGCGACCGTTATGATCTTGTACCCGCACCATGCCGAACTTCGGAGCATCCGGTGCGCGGACCGGCTGGCCGTTGAGCCAGTAGAACGCGCTGTGTTCCGAGAAGTGCAGCAATGGCCAATCCAGCAAACCGCTGTCCGACGGCATCAGGAAGCGATCAACTGCTTCATTGCCACCTTCGGCATGTACAGCTTCCAACTCTTCCAACGTGACCGTCTGGGCCAGGGTGAAAGGGCCAGCCTGGGTGCGTCGCAGTTCTGCAACGTACGCGCCGCAACCGAGCTGTTCACCAATATCTTCCACCAGGGTACGGATATAGGTGCCTTTGCTGCAGTCCACGGCCAAGCGGGCGGTGTCGCCTTCACAGGCGAGCAATTCCAAGCGCGTAATAGTAACAGAACGCGGTTCACGCTCCACTACTTCGCCCGCACGTGCCAGCTTGTAAAGAGGCTGGCCATCACGCTTGAGAGCCGAGTACATCGGCGGTATCTGACTGATTTGCCCACGAAAAGCGGGTAAGGCAGCCTCGATATCTGCACGACCAACGGTCACGTCGCGAACCTGCAGAACATCACCTTCGGCGTCTGCCGTGGTGGTGGTCTTGCCCAGCTGCATAAGGGTTTCGTAACCCTTGTCCGAATCGAGCAGGTATTGCGAGAACTTGGTGGCCTCGCCAAAGCACAATGGCAACACGCCAGTAGCCAGGGGGTCGAGGCTACCAGTGTGCCCGGCCTTTTCGGCATTGAGCAGCCAGCGGACCTTCTGCAACGCCGCATTGGAGGTAAAACCAATGGGCTTGTCGAGCAGGATGATGCCGCTGACGTTACGACGGATACGTTTGACCTGAGCCACCGCTTACTCCTTGGCGTCTTCAGGTGTGGACGGATGCTGATTGTCTTCAGCCACGGCGCGCTCGATCAGGGCCGACAGGTGCGCACCACGCACGACGCTTTCGTCGTAGTGGAAGTGCAACTGGGGCACGCTGCGCAGCTTCATCTCACGGGCCAACTGCATACGCAGGAAACCTGCAGCGGAGTTGAGCACCTTGATGCTTTGCGCGATTTCTTCGCTGTTGTCCTGACCCATCACGGTGATGAAGATCTTGGCGTGACCGACGTCACGGCTCACTTCAACAGCGGTGATGGTGACCAGGCCAACGCGCGGGTCTTTGACTTCGCGACGGATCAGTTGGGCCAGCTCGCGCTGCATCTGATCGCCGATACGTTGGGTACGGCTGTATTCTTTTGCCATGTCTTGTTACCTGTTACTGCCACACGGTGAAACCCGTGGGGTCTGAAAGCGGCAAACGCCCGGCCTGACAAAAGCCAGACCGGGCGTTGCGTTTAGAGTCCGGACACTGCGCGGGGCATTTGCATGCCCACACGCGGCGTGGCTCCTGAAGTGCGCGAGTTAGAGGCTGCGAGCAACCTGAACCTTCTCGTAGACTTCGATCTTGTCGCCAGGCTTGACGTCGTTGTAGCTCTTGACGCCAATACCGCACTCCATGCCGGCACGTACTTCGGAAGCGTCATCCTTGAAGCGGCGCAGGGATTCCAGCTCGCCTTCGAAGATAACGATGTCTTCACGCAGTACACGGATTGGACGGTTACGGTGCACAGTACCTTCGATAACCATGCAACCGGCGATCGCGCCAAACTTCGGCGAACGGAACACGTCACGAACTTCGGCGACACCCAGGATATTTTCCCGAACGTCACTGCCAAGCATGCCGGTGAGGGCTTTCTTGACGTCTTCGATGATGTCGTAGATGACGTTGTAGTAACGCATGTCCAGGCCTTCCTGCTCGACGATCTTCCGTGCGCCAGCATCGGCACGCACGTTGAAGCCGAACAGTACAGCGTTGGAAGCCAGTGCCAGGTTGGCGTCGGATTCGGTGATACCACCGACACCGCCACCGACAACACGCACTTGCACTTCGTCGTTACCCAGGCCGTTCAAGGCGCCGTTCAACGCTTCGAGGGAACCACGGACGTCAGATTTGAGGACGATGTTAAGCGTCTTCTTCTCTTCCTGGCCCATGTTCTCGAAGATGTTTTCCAGCTTGCCGGCGTGAGCACGGGCCAGCTTGACTTCGCGGAACTTGCCTTGACGGAACAGAGCCACTTCACGGGCTTTCTTCTCGTCGGCAACTACGCTCATCTCGTCGCCAGCGTCCGGAGTACCGTCCAGGCCGAGAATCTCGACAGGGATGGCTGGACCGGCTTCCTTGATTGGCTTGCCGTTCTCGTCGAGCATGGCACGTACACGGCCGTAGTTCGAACCGACCAGCACCATGTCGCCTTGGCGCAGGGTACCGTCTTGAACCAGAACGGTCGCAACCGGGCCACGGCCCTTGTCGAGGCGGGATTCAACCACAACACCACGGCCAGGAGCCGATGGGGTAGCGGTCAGTTCCAGGACCTCGGCTTGCAACAGGACTGCTTCGAGCAGTTCGTCAACGCCGGTACCCATCTTCGCCGAGACCGGTACGAATGGAGTGTCGCCACCCCACTCTTCGGAAGTCACGCCATGAACCGACAGTTCGCTACGGATGCGATCGAGATCAGCGCCCGGCTTGTCGATTTTGTTCACGGCAACCACCAGCGGCACGCCAGCTGCTTTAGCATGCTGAACGGCTTCGATGGTTTGCGGCATCACGCCGTCGTCCGCTGCAACCACCAGGATCACGATGTCGGTCGCCTTGGCACCACGGGCACGCATGGCGGTAAACGCGGCGTGACCAGGGGTGTCGAGGAACGTCACCATGCCACGGTCGGTTTCAACGTGGTAGGCACCGATGTGCTGGGTAATGCCGCCGGCTTCGCCCGCTGCAACCTTGGCACGACGGATGTAGTCGAGCAGGGAAGTCTTACCGTGGTCAACGTGGCCCATGACGGTCACGACTGGAGCACGGGAAACCGCTTCACCTTCAAACTTCAGGGACTCGGCCAGGGAATCTTCCAGGGCGGTGTCGCTGACCAGGGTCACTTTGTGGCCCAGCTCTTCAGCAACCAGTTGGGCAGTTTCCTGGTCCAGTACCTGGTTGATGGTGGCTGGAGTACCCAGCTTGAACATGAACTTGATGATTTCAGCAGCCTTGACCGACATCTGCTGAGCGAGATCGCCAACAGTGATGGTCTCGCCGATCTTCACTTCACGCACGACAGGGCCGGTTGGGCTCTGGAAACCGTGGGCGTTGCGTTTCTTCAGCTTGGCCTTGCCGCGACCACCACGACGGAAGCCATCGCTTTCTTCGTCGGTAGTACGTGGGGCAACGCGCGGAGCAGGCGCTTTCTCTTTGACCGAAGCACGATGTGGAGCGTTTTTACGCTCGCCATCGCCACCGCCGCTACGACGATTGTTATCGTCGGCACGTGGTTTGTCCGGACGACGAGGTTCGTCGCGCTTGCGAGCGTCAGCAGCAGGCGCTGGTGCAGCGGCAACCGGAGCGGCCTCACGCACAGCTTCTACAGGCGCGCTAGGCGCAGCGACTGCGTCAGTACCAGCAGGTTGCGCAGCAGCAGGCTGGCGACGCGCTTCTTCTTCGGCGCGACGCTTGGCTTCTTCTTCAGCCTTCTGACGTGCAGCATTTTCTACTGCGCGACGTTCGTCCATCTCGCGTTTGCGCTCGGCTTCGATTTCTTCCGGGCTGCGCTGTACGAAGACTTTCTTCTTACGCACTTCAACGCTGATGCTCTTGCTACCAGCCACCCGCAGGGTGCTGGTTGTTTTGCGCTGCAATGTAATCTTGCGCGGTTCTTCCACTTTCGCCTTGTGGCTGCTTTTCAAGTGAGTCAGCAACGATTGCTTCTCACTGTCGCTCACATGTTCCTCGGCGGCGGTGTGCGGCAGACCTGCCTCACGCATCTGCTGCAACAGGCGCTCTACCGGTGTTTTGACCTCATCGGCCAGTTGTTTCACCGTGACTTGCGTCATGCACTTCTCTCCTCAGGCCGCGCCTAATTACTCGAACCAATGGGCTCGGGCGGCCATGATCAACTTGCCGGCACGATCATCGTCAATGCCGTCGATGTCGAGCAGGTCGTCAATAGACTGCTCGGCCAGGTCTTCGCGGGTAATTACGCCGCGCACCGCCAGTTCCATCGCCAAATCCTTGTCCATACCCTCAAGCGAGAGCAGGTCTTCGGCCGGATGGGCGTCTGCCAGCTTTTCCTCAGTAGCGATGGCTTTAGTCAACAAGCGATCCTTGGCCCGAGCGCGAAGCTCGTTGACGGTGTCTTCGTCAAAGCCGTCGATGTTGAGCATTTCCTCCACCGGTACGTAGGCAATCTCTTCCAGGCTGGTAAAGCCTTCATCTACCAGCACCTGTGCCAGATCTTCGTCGACTTCCAGCTCGTCGATGAAGTTGCGCAGGATGTCGCCGGTTTCTGCTTGCTGCTTAGCCTGGATGTCCGATTCGGTCATGACGTTCAGGGTCCAGCCAGTCAACTGGCTGGCCAGACGCACGTTCTGACCACCACGACCGATGGCCTGGGCCAGATTGTCTGCGCCAACGGCGATGTCCATTGCATGGGCATCCTCGTCAACAATAATTGCCGCGACTTCAGCCGGGGACATGGCGTTGATCACGAACTGCGCCGGGTTATCGTCCCACAGCACGATATCCACACGCTCACCGCCCAATTCGCCCGACACTGCCTGGACGCGCGAACCGCGCATACCAATGCAAGCACCCTGCGGGTCGATGCGTTTGTCCTTGGAGCGGACCGCGATCTTGGCGCGCGAACCCGGGTCGCGGGACGCAGCCATGACTTCGATCAGGCCTTCGGCAATTTCCGGCACTTCGATACGGAACAGCTCGATCAACATTTCCGGCGCGGTACGCGACAGGATCAGTTGAGGGCCACGGTTCTCAGTGCGGATTTCCTTGAGCAGCGCACGCAAACGCACGCCGACACGGAAGGTTTCGCGGGAAATGATGTCTTCACGGGCCAGCAACGCTTCAGCATTGTTACCCAGATCGACGATCACGTTGTCGCGGGTCACTTTCTTCACGGTGCCGGAGATGATTTCCCCCAGGCGCTCGCGATAGGCGTCAACGACTTGAGCGCGCTCGGCTTCACGGACCTTTTGCACAATGACTTGCTTGGCAGTCTGTGCAGCGATGCGGCCGAACTCGATGGACTCGATCTTTTCCTCGACGACGTCACCCACCTGGGCGCCCGGATGCGTTTGCGCAACCTTGCTTGGCCAGGTTTCGATGGCCGGATCATCAAGATCGGCTTCTTCAACGACTGTCCAGCGACGGAAAGTCTCATAAGCTCCGGTGTGGCGATTGATTTCCACACGCAGATCAACTTCGTCTTCAAAACGCTTTTTGGTAGCAGTGGCCAGGGCCAACTCCAGCGCTTCAAAAATCACGTTAGCCGGTACGCCCTTTTCATTGGATACCGACTCAACAACCAGCAGTACTTCTTTGCTCATCGTACGCCTCGCCTTTCGCAAGCCATTGGATCCGCGGGATCCGCAGTTTCTGGCACGTCTCAGTCAAAACTGGGAATAATGTTGGCCTTGTCGATCATATCGATCGGCAACAGGAACTCGTGGTCTTCTACCTGCACCACTACATCCTGTTCTTCTACACCGCGCAGAAGGCCCTGAAAGTTGCGTCGCCCTTCGAAAGGGGATCGCAGCTTGATCTTCACTTGTTCACCGACATATTTAGCAAACTGCTCAATAGTGAACAGTGGGCGTTCCATGCCTGGCGAGGAAACTTCGAGGGTGTATTCAACGGCGATCGGATCTTCAACATCCAGGACACCGCTGATCTGACGGCTGACGATGGCACAATCGTCCACCAGCACACCGCCCTCTTTATCGATATAAACGCGCAACATTGAGTGGCGACCTTGAGCCGAAAACTCAATACCCCAGCATTCATAGCCTAGGGCCACGACCACCGGGGCCAGCAAGGCCTGCAACTCTTCTAGCTTGCTCGACACCTGAACCCCCTCGTGCATGTATGTGCATGCTGTGCAAAATAAAAAAATGGGCGAAACGCCCATCCTTGAAACGCCGTCGAACAGCGGCGTTGAAAGTGTCCAGCTAACAAAAAGCCCCTTAAAAGGGGCTCCGCTAAAACTGGTTGCGGGGGCCGGATTTGAACCGACGACCTTCGGGTTATGAGCCCGACGAGCTACCAGACTGCTCCACCCCGCGACAAAGCTGGGGCGGAAGTATACGACCGATCCCTTACAGGGTCAATGTAACCTTCCACCTACAAGAAAGCCCGCAACAGCGGGCTCTCCTGATAATTGGTACCGAGAAGGGGACTCGAACCCCTACACCCTATGGGCACAACCACCTCAAGGTTGCGTGTCTACCAATTCCACCACCTCGGCAATACAGCGTTTACAACCTTCTTACTTCTGCTCTTGAGCTGGAGGCACGTCAGTCGCTGGAGTAGCCGACTTTTGCTCTTGAAGCACCGGGACATCATCAGAAGCCGGTTTTGCTTTTGGAACTTCCAACACTGCTGGATCTGGCAAACCTGCTTGAGTCAGCACATGAGCTTTCTCTTTAGCAAAGTAACCTAACCCCAGGCTGGTTATGAAGAAACCGGCGGCAAGTATAGCAGTAAACTTACTAAGAAAGGTAGAGGAACCTTGGCTTCCGAACACAGTATTTGAAGCACCTGCCCCGAAAGACGCACCAGCGTCCGCACCTTTACCCTGTTGCAGCAATACCAGGGCAACAACGCCCAGTGCACCCAACAGATGAAAAACGACTACGACTGTTTCCAGCATTTTCTCAGTTTCCCGCGGCGCGACAAATCGCACCGAACTCATCTGCATTCAGGGAAGCTCCACCAATGAGCCCCCCATCGATATCCGGCATGCCGAACAGTTCGACCGCATTGGCCGCCTTCACGCTGCCGCCGTATAGAAGCCGCACACCTTGTGCGACCTCAGAATTCTCTGCCGCCAACTGCGCGCGGATGGCTGCGTGCACATCCTGCGCCTGTTGCGGTGTAGCAGTCAGCCCGGTGCCAATGGCCCAGACCGGCTCGTAAGCAATCACTGCCTTTGCAAACGCACCAACACCCAACTCCTCGATGATGCTGCCCATCTGACGCGAGACAACTTCAAGAGTCTTGCCCGATTCACGCTGCTCAAGGGTCTCCCCTATGCACAACACCGGAATCAGGCCACAAGCCTGTGCTGCTGCGAACTTGCGATTGAGTATCCCATCACGTTCGCCCATCATCTGACGGCGCTCGGAGTGCCCAACAAGCACATAGGAACAACCCGCATCCACCAGCTGACTCGGTGCAATCTCACCGGTCAACGCACCCTGCATGGCTTCCACCGCAGAATTCTGCGCGCCGACCTGGATCGACTTGCCTTTCAAGCCATCAACCACTTGGTTGATATGCAAGCAAGGCGGGAATACCGCGATATCAACACCGCTCGGCAGGGCCAGGTGACGAAGGCCATTGACCAGCTCAGCGACACTGGCGCGGGTACCGTGCATCTTCCAGTTACCAGCTACCATAGTGCGACGCATGCTGTACCTCGTCGGTCAAAGTGGGCGCAGATGTTACCCAACCACATCAACACTGGCAAGCCGAATTCAGGCGCAAACTTCAGTTACCAGTTTTGCCAGCTCTTCGGCGTAGCCGCGAACCTGTGTTTCATCATCGCCTTCGACCATCACACGCACCAAGGGCTCGGTCCCAGACTTGCGCAACAAGACCCGACCACGCCCCGCCATAGCGACGGTTACGCGCTCACAGGCTTCCTTGATCGCCGGGTGCTCGATAGGGTTTTCGCCGCCCGAAAAGCGCACATTGAGCAGCACCTGCGGGCACTTGCGCAGTGCCTGGCGCGCCAGGGCCAGGCTTTCGTCACGCCGACGCAGGGCCAACAGCACCTGCAGCGCCGCGATGATCGCATCCCCGGTCGTGGTGTGCTGGAAGCACACGACATGCCCCGAATTCTCGCCACCTACCAGCCAGTTGCGTTCCAGCAGCTCGGCAATCACGTAGCGGTCGCCCACATTGGCCCGCACGAACGGGATCCCCAGGTCTGCCAGGGCCAGCTCCAGCCCCAGATTACTCATCAGGGTACCGACCACACCACCTTGCAGCTTGTTACGCTCATGCAGGTCGCGGGCAATGATGAACAGCAGGTCGTCACCGTCGACGATGGCACCGGTATGATCGACCATCAACACGCGGTCACCGTCACCATCGAAGGCAATACCCAGGTCCGCGTGCTCGGCCAATACCGCTGCCTGCAATTGCCCCATATGGGTCGAACCACAGTTATCGTTGATGTTCAGGCCGTTGGGCTGGGCCGACAGCACTGTAACCTCGGCACCCAACTCCTTGAATACACTGGGAGCAACCTTGTAGGTTGCACCATGGGCACAGTCGATGACCACCTTGAGCCCGGCAAAATTGGTGCTGGTAGGCACGCTGCTTTTGCAAAACTCGATATAACGGCCAGACGCATCGTTAATCCGTGAGACCTTGCCCAGCTTGCCCGATTCGACGACGGTCATCGGCGCATCCAGCAACTCTTCAATCATGTGCTCGATCGCGTCCGGCAGCTTGGTGCCCTGGCCCGAGAAGAACTTGATGCCATTGTCATCATGGGGATTGTGCGAGGCGCTGATCACAATACCGGCTTCAGCGTGAAAGGTACGCGTCAGGTAAGCGATCGCCGGCGTAGGCATCGGCCCCAGCAACATCACATCCGCCCCGGCGGCAGACAGGCCCGCCTCGAGTGCAGACTCGAACATATAGCCAGAAATCCGCGTGTCCTTACCCACCAGAATGCGGCATGCCCCCATGCTGCGGAAGGCCATCCCGGCCGCCCAACCCAGCTTGAGCATAAAGTCCGGAGTGATCGGGAATTCGCCGACCCGACCACGAATACCATCGGTGCCAAAATATTTCTTTGTCATAAGTGCTCCATCATTCTTATTCGGCTGATTTTACTGCTTCGATCATCCGTACAACGTCAACTGTCTCGGCCACATCGTGCACCCGCAGAATACGCGCGCCCTTGGCCACGGCAAGCGCCGCCAGGGCCAGGCCGCCATACAGACGCTCACCCACAGGGCGATTCAAGGCCATGCCTATCATGCTCTTGCGCGACACCCCAACCAACAGGGGGCGACCAAGGGCATGCAGCGATTCCATATGTTTGAACAGGCTCAGATTGTGCTGCAGGGTTTTGGCAAAACCAAACCCGGGATCGAGAATGATCCGCTCAGGGGCAATTCCCACAGCGGCGCATTGGGCAATGCGATCGACAAGAAATGCCGTCACTTCTGCGACCAGGTGATCATAGTGCGGCGCGTCCTGCATCGTCCCGGGCTCGCCGAGCATATGCATCAGACAGACAGGCAACCCGGTGGCCGCCGCCGCATCCAGCGCGCCGTCGCGCTGCAGCGAGCGCACGTCATTGATCAGCCCGGCCCCGAGCCGCGCGGTTTCGCGCATGACCGCCGGGGTCGAGGTGTCTACCGAAATAATGACATCCAGTTCGCGGTGAATACGCTCGACAATCGGCGCAACACGCTCCATTTCCTCCACAGGGGAAACAGCACGCGCGCCAGGCCGGGTTGATTCGCCCCCCACATCAATAATGGTCGCACCCGCAGCTACCATTGCCGCTGCATGGCGCAAAGCCGCGTCCAGCCGGCTGAAGCGACCACCATCGGAAAAGGAATCAGGGGTTACATTGAGAATGCCCATAACATGCGTATGGGCCAAATCAAGAACCCGGCTGCCGCAAGGCAACCGGGTGGAGGACAACACAGAAGTCATTTCAAGCCTTAAAGGTCGGCAGCCGGGCCGCCGATTGGGTTTTCCGGGCGTTCGTTCTGTACCACTGGCGGCGTGCCTGAAGTACCCGAACCACCTTCCCAATCACGAGGCTCGCGAGGCGTACGACCAGCCATGATGTCGTCGATCTGCTCGGCATCAATGGTCTCGTACTTCATCAGGGCATCGGCCATGGCGTCGAGCTTGTCACGGTTATCGGTGAGGATCTGCTTGGCCGTGCCGTAGCACTGGTCAATGATGCTGCGCACTTCAGAGTCGATCAGCTTGGCAGTCTCGCCGGAGAAGCTGGCACTTTGACCGCCACCACCACGACCCAGGAACACTTCGCCTTCTTCCTCGGCATACATCAGCGGGCCGAGTTTTTCGGACAGGCCCCACTTGGTAACCATATTCCGGGCAATCTGGCTGGCACGCATGATGTCGTTGGAAGCGCCGGTGGTCACACCGTCAAAGCCCAAGGTCATCTCTTCAGCGATACGACCGCCGTACAGCGAGCAGATCTGACTGATCAGAGCGCGCTTGGAGAGGCTGTAACGATCCTCTTCCGGCAGGAACATGGTGACACCCAGTGCCCGGCCGCGAGGAATGATCGACACTTTGTAGACCGGGTCGTGCTCAGGCACAACGCGACCGACAATGGCGTGACCAGCCTCATGATAAGCAGTGTTCTGCTTCTCTTTCTCGGACATGACCATGGATTTGCGCTCGGCACCCATCATGATCTTGTCTTTGGCCAGCTCGAATTCTTTCATCTCGACAATGCGCTTGCCGGTACGGGCAGCGAACAGCGAGGCCTCGTTCACCAGGTTGGCCAGGTCGGCACCGGAGAAACCAGGGGTACCGCGGGCAATCACGCCTGGAGCGACGTCGTCGCCCATTGGCACTTTGCGCATGTGGACCTTGAGAATCTGCTCGCGGCCACGGATATCTGGCAAGCCAACCACAACCTGACGGTCGAAACGGCCCGGACGCAGCAGCGCCGGGTCAAGTACGTCAGGACGGTTGGTGGCGGCAATCACGATGATGCCGTCATTCATTTCAAAGCCGTCCATCTCGACCAGCAACTGGTTGAGGGTCTGCTCACGCTCGTCATGACCACCGCCCATGCCAGCACCACGATGGCGACCGACAGCGTCGATTTCGTCGATGAAGATGATGCATGGCGCGTGCTTCTTGGCCTGCTCGAACATGTCACGCACACGGCTGGCGCCCACACCGACGAACATCTCGACGAAGTCGGAACCGGAAATGGTGAAGAACGGCACCTTGGCTTCGCCGGCAATCGCCTTGGCGAGCAGGGTTTTACCGGTACCCGGAGGACCGACCATCAGTACACCGCGAGGAATACGGCCACCCAGGCGCTGGAATTTGCCCGGATCGCGCAGGAACTCGACCAACTCGCCAACTTCTTCCTTGGCTTCGTCGCAACCGGCAACGTCAGCCAGGGTGGTTTTTACCTGGTCTTCGGAAAGCAGGCGGGCCTTGCTCTTGCCGAAGCTCATCGGCCCGCCCTTGCCCCCTGCGCCGCCTTGCATCTGGCGCATGAAGAACATGAAGACGGCGATAATCACCAGGATCGGGAAGCTGGCCACCAGGAGCTGGGTCCAGATGCTCTGCTGCTCAGGCTGCTTGCCCTCAACGACCACCTTGTTGTCCACCAGGTCGCCGATCAGACCATTGTCCTGGATCGCCGGACGGATGGTCTTGAAGCTGTCGCCATCGTTGCGCTTGCCAGTGATCACGTAGCCATCAACCGCTACGCGCTCGACCTTGCCATCCTTAACTTGCTGGATGAAGTCGGAATAGTTGAGGGTCTGCGGCTCGTTAGGGCTGGAGAAGTTGTTCATCACCGTCACCAGGACAGCCGCGATGATCAACCACAGGATCAGATTCTTTGCCATATCGTTCAATTAACTACCCTCTGAAGCAAGCTCCGCTACTGGCGCGCGCTTCGCATGATATTCACCGGCCTAACTTACTACATTACCTACAACTCTGGCAGGCGCCGTCTGTAACCCTTTGTGAAACTTTGACTACACAATATTCGTAAAGCTTCGTGACGAAAGCGATATAAAAAAACCTATCGACTCCCTTAAAACCTTTAAAGACGCTCATCACTGGCAGCGCCTTCGACACCGCGATAGCCGCGGCCCAGCAAATACTGCTCGCGAGACCTGTCCCTCGAGGAGTCAGGCTTGCGGGTCTGCACCTTGTCGAACAGCTTGCGCATGTTCTTGTGGTACTCGTCAAAACCTTCCCCAAGGAAGACCTTGACCAGAAAATCACCACCCGGACGCAGAACCCTTCCTGCCAGATCCAGTGCCAATTCGCACAGGAACATGGCGCGTGGCATATCCACGGCTGGTAATCCACTCATATTGGGGGCCATATCCGAAATCACAAGGTCTACCTGCGAATTTCCGACAGCCTCGAGGATCTGTGCCAGTACATCATCACGGGTAAAGTCGCCATGCACGAAGGTCACATCAGGGATGCTATCCATTTCCAGGATATCGGAAGCGATCAAACGGCCTTGCCCACCAATCAGACGACTGGTCACCTGGGACCAGCCACCGGGGGCTGCGCCGAGATCAATTACGCTCATGCCGGGACGGATCAACCGGTCCTTTTCCTGGATCTCCAGCAGCTTGTAGCTGGCCCGGGAACGGTAGCCATCCTTTTGCGCCTTTTTGACGTAAGGATCGTTGAAATGCTCTTTAAGCCAGTTAAGGCTAGTTTTGGAACGGGCCACGGGCCACCTCGAAAATAAAACGGGTCGTGATTAACTGGGCGGTCCCGGACTCGCTCGGGTAAACTGGCCGCCGCTTTTTACAAGATCAGACGCAGGGGTCAGATTATGCCGCTCACTCAAGAGCAGAAGAAACAGTACAAATCCATTGGCCACCATCTGAAACCAGTTTTGATTGTGGCCGACAACGGTTTGACTGAAGGTGTGTTAGCCGAACTTGAACGCGCATTAGGCGATCACGAGCTGATCAAGATCAAGGTCAATATCCTTGATCGCGAAGCGCGCCTGGCCGCCATTGCAGAACTGTGCAAGGTGGGCAAAGCGGACCTGGTTCAGGTCATCGGCAAGATGGCGCTGCTGTATCGCAAGAATTTCAGCGCCAACAAGCAACTGTCGAACGTTCATCGCTTCAAATGATGCAAGGGTCACGGGCGCGCTTCGCGCGCCCTGCCACTCCATCCCGGCGCAGGCTGTACCACCAGCACCAAGCCAGAAAACCCTAGCACAAGATAGCTGAACAGCTGCCAGCGCAACGCTTCCGGCAGCAATATGCGCACCACGCAATACATTGCGCACGCATACAGCGCCATCAACAGCAGTTGCCCGCGCATATCCCGCCACAAGCTCCCCAAGCCCTCGGCCTTGACCAGCACCAATGCCTGGAGAATCACGCACGCCGCCGCAAATCCCACCAGCAGCGCACTCAATAATCCGCCGATCTCATCGATCAGCAACGGCGCCAGGCCAATCATGCCCAGCACCGGCAATACACCAAGATGCAACAGCCATAGCCCGCCAACCCAAAGCATCTGAGCCAACTGCCAAAGCATGGCGCCCGCTCGAAGCGGGCGCCGTTTTTCAGATGTGACGAACTTCGACAATCTCGTACTCGATCACGCCACCGGGCGTCTTGACGGCCACCACATCACCCTCTTCCTTGGCAATCAAGGCGCGGGCCAGGGGCGAACCGACGGAGATCTTGCCGAGTTTGAAGTCAGCCTCGTCCTCACCCACGATGTGGTAAGTCACGCTTTCATCCGTCTCGACGTTGGCGATTTCTACAGTCGTGCCGAAAATCACCTTGCCGGTCTTGGGAATAGTCGTGACATCAATGATGACCGCATTCTGCATGCGCCCTTCGATATCACGGATCCGCGCCTCGACCATCCCCTGCTGCTCACGGGCAGCATGGTATTCGGCGTTTTCCTTCAAGTCGCCCAGCTCACGGGCCGTACCGATGTCCTGGCTCAGCTTTGGACGTACGACCTTGGTCAGATGGGCGTGCTCCTCTTCCAGGGCCTTGGCGCCCTGGACAGTCATTGGGTATTTGATCATGCCTTCAATCCTGCGTGTAGATCCTGCAAGCGACGCACGGTCTTTTCCGGACCGAACTTGAGCGCTTCACAGATGGCTTCGCCAGCAGCAATGGTGGTGGTGCAGTAGATCTTGTGCTGCAAGGCGTTACGACGAATGGAGTAGGAATCCGCGATCGACTGGCGACCTTCGGTGGTGTTGATGATCAGGGTGACTTCGTCATTCTTGATCATATCGACCACGTGCGGACGACCTTCCGTTACCTTGTTCACGCGACGCACTTTCAGGCCAGCGGCTTCAATCAGCTTGGCGGTCCCGGCGGTGGCCACGACTTCGAAGCCCAAGTTGATCAGATCACGGGCCACGCCTGCAACCAGCGGCTTGTCATCATCACGCACGCTGATAAACGCAGTACCGCCGGTCGGCAGCACTTCGCTGGCGCCCATCTGGGCCTTGGCGAATGCTTCGCCGAAGGTATCGCCCACGCCCATCACTTCACCGGTGGACTTCATCTCTGGGCCCAGGATCGGGTCCACACCAGGGAATTTGGCGAATGGGAATACCGCCTCTTTCACGCTGTAGAAGTTCGGAATGATTTCCTTGGTGAAGCCGATTTCCTTCAAGGTCTTACCGGCCATGACACGGGCAGCAATCATCGCCAGGGACACACCGATGCACTTGGAAACAAACGGCACGGTACGCGAAGCACGCGGGTTGACTTCGATGACGTAGATGTCTTCGCCTTGCAGCGCCAACTGTACGTTCATCAGGCCGACCACGCCCAGCTCCAGGGCCATTTTCTTGACCTGCTCGCGCATCTCGTCCTGGATGTGCAGCGGCAGCGAGTACGGCGGCAGGGAGCACGCGGAGTCACCGGAGTGAACACCCGCCTGCTCGATGTGCTGCATGATCGCGCCGATCACCACGTCGGTACCGTCGCAGACCGCATCCACGTCCATCTCGATGGCGCAGTTGAGGAAGTGGTCCAGCAGCACCGGGCTGTCGTTGGACACTTTCACCGCATCACGCAGGTAACGCTTGAGTTCTTCTTCTTCGTAGACGATTTCCATCGCCCGGCCGCCCAGCACGTAGGACGGACGCACCACCAACGGGTAGCCGATCTTGCTGGCTGCACGGATGGCTTCGTCTTCGCTGCGCACGGTCGCGTTTGGCGGCTGGCGCAGGTTCAGGCGCTCGACCATTTGCTGGAAGCGCTCACGGTCTTCGGCACGGTCGATGGCGTCAGGGCTGGTACCGATGATCGGCACGCCAGCCGCTTCCAGGGCACGCGCCAGTTTCAGCGGGGTTTGCCCGCCGTACTGCACGATCACGCCTTTTGGCTTCTCGACGCGACAGATTTCCAGCACGTCTTCCAGCGTTACCGGCTCGAAGTACAGGCGGTCGGAAGTGTCGTAGTCAGTGGAAACAGTTTCCGGGTTGCAGTTGACCATGATGGTCTCGTACCCGTCTTCGCGCAGGGCGAGGGCGGCGTGTACGCAGCAGTAGTCGAACTCGATGCCCTGACCGATACGGTTTGGACCGCCGCCCAGGATGATGATCTTGTCGCGGCCCGACGGCGCGGCTTCGCACTCTTCCTCGTAGGTGGAGTACAGGTACGCGGTGTCGGTGGCGAACTCTGCGGCGCACGTGTCAACACGCTTGTAGACCGGGAAGATGTCCAGTTTGTGGCGGTGGGTGCGCAGGTTTTTCTCGGTCACGCCCAGCAGTTTGGCCAGACGCTGGTCGGAGAAGCCTTTGCGCTTGAGACGGAACATCAGGTCGCGGTCGATAGAGGAAAGACCCAGGGTCTTGACCTTCTCTTCTTCCTTGATCAGATCTTCGATCTGCACCAGGAACCACGGATCAATCATGTTCATGCCGAAGATGTCTTCGACGGTCATGCCCGCGCGGAAGGCGTCAGCCACGTACCAGATACGCTCGGCGCCCGGCACGGTCAGCTCGCGCTTGAGGATGCTCATGCTTTCCGGGTTGCTCAGGTCGAGCTTCTCGTCCAGACCGCAAACGCCAACTTCCAGGCCACGCAGAGCTTTCTGCAGGGACTCCTGGAATGTCCGACCAATGGCCATGACTTCACCGACCGACTTCATCTGAGTGGTCAGGCGGGCGTCGGCTTTCGGGAACTTCTCGAAAGCGAAGCGTGGCAGCTTAGTAACTACGTAGTCGATCGACGGCTCAAAGGACGCCGGCGTAGCGCCGCCAGTGATTTCGTTTTGCAGCTCGTCCAAGGTGTAACCGATCGCCAGCTTGGCAGCGATGCGCGCAATCGGGAAGCCGGTAGCTTTTGATGCCAGCGCCGAAGAACGCGACACACGCGGGTTCATCTCGATCACGACCATACGGCCTGTGTTCGGGCAAATACCGAACTGAACGTTGGAACCACCGGTTTCAACGCCGATCTCACGCAGTACCGCCAACGAGGCGTTACGCATGATCTGGTATTCCTTGTCCGTCAGGGTTTGCGCAGGAGCAACGGTGATCGAGTCACCGGTGTGCACACCCATCGGGTCGAAGTTTTCGATCGAGCAGACGATGATGCAGTTGTCCTTTTTATCGCGGACAACTTCCATCTCGTACTCTTTCCAGCCGATCAGGGATTCGTCGATCAGCAGCTCTTTGGTCGGTGACAGATCCAGGCCGCGGGCGCAGATTTCTTCGAACTCTTCACGGTTGTAAGCGATACCGCCGCCGGTGCCGCCCATGGTGAAGGACGGCCGGATAATGCACGGGAAGCCGAGCTTTTCGAGAACCGCGTTGGCCTCTTCCATGCTGTGGGCGATACCCGAGCGCGGGCAATCAAGACCGATAGACTTCATGGCCTTGTCGAAACGCGAACGGTCTTCAGCCTTGTCGATGGTGTCGGCATTGGCGCCGATCATCTCTACGCCGAACTTTTCCAGGACGCCTTCGCGCTCCAGGTCCAAGGCGCAGTTCAGTGCAGTCTGGCCACCCATGGTCGGCAGCAGTGCGTCCGGACGCTCTTTCTCGATGATCTTGGCAACGGTCTGCCACTTGATCGGTTCGATGTAGGTGGCGTCGGCCATGTCCGGGTCGGTCATGATGGTGGCCGGGTTGGAGTTCACCAGGATGACGCGGTAACCCTCTTCGCGCAGGGCCTTGCAGGCCTGGGCGCCGGAGTAGTCGAATTCGCAGGCCTGGCCGATCACGATCGGGCCAGCGCCGAGAATCAGGATGCTTTTTATGTCTGTACGTTTTGGCATGGGTTTGTCACTCAAATCCGCAGGTCAGTCGGCAAGCCGTCTTGAACAATCTTTGAAGAGCCTGCGGGGGCCACCGAGAGTCGGGGCCGCCCGCAGGCCACTCAGTCAGCGTCGCTTGGCCATCTCATTGATGAAACGGTCGAACAGCGGCGCTACGTCGTTCGGGCCCGGGCTCGCTTCAGGGTGGCCCTGGAAGCTGAACGCGCTCTTGTCGGTGCGCTCGATACCCTGCAGGGAACCGTCGAACAGCGACTTGTGAATGGCACGCACGTTGGCCGGCAAGGTGGCTTCATCCACCGCAAAACCGTGGTTCTGGCTGGTGATCATCACGACACCGGTGTCCAGGTCTTGTACCGGGTGGTTGGCACCGTGATGGCCGTGGCCCATTTTCAGGGTCTTGGCGCCGGAGGCCAGGGCCAGCAGCTGGTGGCCGAGGCAGATACCGAATACCGGGATCTCGGTGTCCAGCACTTCCTTGATGGCCTTGATCGCGTAGTCGCATGGCTCAGGGTCACCCGGGCCGTTGGACAGGAACACGCCATCCGGTTGCAGGGCCAGCACATCGCTGGCCGGGGTCTGGGCCGGGACCACGGTCACACGGCAACCGCGCTCGACCAGCATGCGCAGAATGTTGTACTTGATGCCGTAGTCGTAGGCCACGACGTGATACGGCAGCTCAGCCGCTTCGATGGTCGCGTGGCTGTCGGTCTTCAAGTCCCAGACAGTGGAGCGCCACTCGTACTTCTCTTTGGTGCTGACAACTTTCGCCAGGTCCATGCCTTTGAGGCCAGGGAAGCCCTGCGCTGCAGCAATTGCCGCCTCTTCGGAAATATTGTCACCGGCCATGATGCAGCCGTTCTGCGAGCCTTTTTCACGCAGGATGCGTGTCAGGCGGCGCGTATCGATACCGGCGATCGCCACAACATTGTTGGCTTTCAGGTAATCGGACAGCGACATCGTGTTACGCCAGTTGCTCGCAACCAGTGGCAGGTCACGAATCACCAGACCGGCCGACCAGACACGATCAGACTCGACGTCTTCCGGTGTAGTACCGGTGTTGCCGATATGTGGATAAGTCAGGGTAACGATCTGCTGGGCGTAGGAAGGATCGGTAAGGATTTCCTGATAGCCGGTCATGGCGGTGTTGAACACCACCTCTCCAACGGTCTGACCGTCGGCTCCAATGGCTTCGCCGCGAAAAATGCTGCCATCAGCAAGGGCGAGTATGGCTGGCTTAGTCAAGAAGACCTCCCGTAAATAAAGCCTGAAAGGGCGATCGCAGGTTGCAAAAAAGCGGAGTGACGTATGGACACGTCACCCCGCTTCTTCACTGAATTATTCTGCGCGCTTTTAGTGGACACACTAAAGCTGTAGCTTACAGAAAAAGGCTTTTTGGGTCCACCGCTAATGAGCCGAAAAGGCAGGAGAATGCGACAGGACGTCGCTTAGCGGGTAAAAACGGGGCCCTAGAGTAATCCTCCGGGCCCGTTTTTGCTACTGATTAACGCAGATCCAGCACGTCTTGCATGTCGTAGAGACCCGCTTCGCGACCCTCCAGCCACAATGCGGCACGCACCGCGCCCTTGGCGAAGGTCATGCGACTGGAAGCCTTATGGGTAATCTCCAGGCGTTCACCTTCGGCAGCAAACAGCACCGTATGGTCACCCACCACATCACCACCGCGCACGGTGGCAAAGCCAATGGTTTCACGCTCGCGCGCCCCGGTATGACCTTCGCGACCATATACTGCGACCTTCGACAGATCACGCCCCAAGGCATCGGCAATCACTTCGCCCATGCGCATGGCAGTGCCCGATGGCGCATCGACCTTGTGCCGGTGATGCGCCTCGATGATCTCGATATCCGCGTCATCACCCAACACCCTTGCCGCCATGTCGAGCAACTTCAGCGACAGGTTGACGCCCACACTGAAGTTGGCGGCAAACACGATAGGAATGTCCTTGCCTGCCGCGACGAGCAATTGCTTTTGCTCGGCATTCAGGCCCGTGGTACCGATAACCATGGCTTTGCCCGCCTTGCGGCAGAACGCCAGGTTTTTCAGCATCACTTCGGGCAGGGTGAAGTCGATCAATACATCGAACTCATCAGCCACCTGCTCCAGGCTGCCGGACAATGACACACCGATCCGCCCCAGGGAGGCCAGCTCGCCAACATCGGCGCCTATCAGCGTACTGCCGGGGCGTACGATCGCCGCAGTCAGCCCCGACAGAGGCGAGCGCTGCTGCACCGCCTCCACCAGATTCTTGCCCATGCGCCCGGCGGCGCCCATCACTGCTATACGTCGCATATCCACGTCCTTACAGGTCGCCGAAGAAGCGCTTCACGCCTTCGAACCAGCCAGCGGTCTTGGGCGAATGGGAGCCATCACCGGCCAGCGAACCGCGCAGCTCTTCGAGCAACTCACGCTGACGACGATCCAGGTTGACCGGCGTCTCGACAGCCACACGGCACATCAAGTCACCCGCACCACCACCGCGCACCGGCGCTACACCTTTGCCACGGATCCGGAACTGCTTGCCGGTCTGAGTCCCCTCGGGGATCTTCAGCTTGACCCGCCCTTCGAGGGTCGGAATCTCCAGCTCGCCACCCAGGGCCGCATCGACAAAACTGATCGGCACTTCGCAGAACAGGTGCTTGCCGTCACGCTGGAAGATCGCGTGCTCGCGCACATTGATCACCACGTACAGGTCGCCCGTCGGACCACCCTGCGCGCCCGCCTCGCCCTCGCCCGACAAACGGATGCGGTCGCCAGTATCAACACCCGCCGGCACTTTCACCGACAGGGTCTTGTACTCTTCGACGCGTCCTTCGCCGTGGCAGGAATCGCACGGATCGGAAATGATCTTGCCCTGGCCATGGCAGCGCGGGCAGGTTTGCTGCACCGAGAAGAAACCCTGCTGCATGCGCACCTGGCCAATACCGCCACAGGTCGGGCAGGTGATCGGCGAGGAGCCTTTCTTGGCGCCCGAACCGTCACACGGCTTGCAATTGACCAGCGTCGGCACGCGGATATTGACGCTGGTGCCGCGTACGGCCTCTTCCAGATTCAGTTCCAGGGTGTAGCGCAAGTCGCTGCCACGCTGGGCACCGCCACGCTGACCACCACGACCGCCGCCGAAGAAGTCGCTGAATACATCGCCGAAGATATCGGAGAAGTTCTGCCCGCCAAAGCCAGCCCCGCCGCCGCCCATGCTTGGATCGACACCGGCATGGCCATACTGGTCGTAGGCTGCACGCTTGTTCGGATCACACAGGCATTCGTAGGCCTCATTGGCCTCTTTAAACAATTCTTCGGATTCTTTGTTATCCGGATTACGGTCCGGGTGGTGCTTCATCGCCAGGCGACGGTAAGCCTTCTTCAGGTCCGCCTCGCTGGAACCGCGCTCCACACCCAATACTTCGTAATAGTCACGCTTTGCCATAAGTCTTTGCACTCTTAAGGACGTCCGGCAAAACCCTCCTGAGCCTGCCAAACTCGTTGAGCCCCAATACAGGCCCGGACCCAACTCACGTCAAATTCAACGATCCTGGTCTTTACTGCTTTCAGCCGAGACCCAGCCAAAAACGCGGTGCCTGTCGATCGCAAAGCAGGAGCATTCCCGATCACACCGCCAACATCCGAACCTTGTCGCATGCTGTAAAAATTCGCGTACCCCAGACACGCCAACGCGGGAGCAAGCTCCCGCGCGGCGACATCCTACCAGTCACCGCTTGATAGCGGTCAACCGGGCGACCAAGTTACTTCTTCTGGTCTTCTTTTACTTCTTCGAACTCGGCATCGACAACGTCGTCGTGCTTGGCTTCAGGTTCTGCCTGTTGCGCAGCACCGTCACCTTGCGGAGCCTGCTCGGCGTACATCTTCTGAGCGACCGGCGCGGAGACTTTCGACAGCTCCTCAACCTTGGCTTCGATGGTGGCCTTGTCGTCGCCTTTAACAGCGGCTTCCAGGGCAACCACGGCGGCTTCGATTACGGTCTTCTCTTCAGCAGTCACTTTGTCGCCAGCATCCGCGATCATTTTGCGAGTCGAGTGAACCAGTGCATCACCCTGGTTGCGGGCAGCGGCCAGTTCTTCGAACTTGCGATCTTCCTCGGCGTTCTTTTCAGCATCGTTGATCATCTGCTGAATTTCTTCCTCGGACAGACCGGAGTTGGCCTTGATCACGATCGACTGAGTCTTGCCAGTAGCCTTGTCCTTGGCGCCTACGTGCAGAATGCCGTTGGCGTCGATGTCGAAGGTCACTTCAATTTGTGGCACGCCACGTGGAGCGGGTGGAATCTCGGCCAGGTCGAACTTGCCCAGGGACTTGTTCTGTGCAGCCTGCTTACGCTCACCTTGCAGCACGTGAATGGTCACGGCGCCCTGGTTGTCATCGGCAGTCGAGAACACTTGCGATTTCTTGGTAGGAATCGTGGTGTTTTTCTCGATCAGCGCGGTCATCACGCCGCCCATGGTTTCGATACCCAGAGTCAGCGGGCTGACGTCCAGCAGCAGCACGTCTTTCACGTCGCCGGCCAGTACCGCACCCTGGATGGCAGCACCCATGGCAACAGCTTCGTCCGGGTTCACGTCTTTACGTGCTTCTTTACCGAAGAACTCGGTGACCTTCTGCTGTACCAGCGGCATACGGGTCTGACCGCCAACCAGGATCACGTCGTTGATCGAACCAACGTCGATACCCGAATCTTTCAGGGCGATGCGGCAAGGTTCGATAGTGCGCTGAACCAGGTCTTCAACCAGCGATTCCAGCTTGGCGCGCGAGATCTTCACGTTCAAGTGCTTAGGACCGGTGGCGTCTGCAGTGATGTACGGCAGGTTCACGTCGGTCGAATTGCTCGAAGACAGTTCGATCTTGGCTTTTTCAGCAGCTTCTTTCAGGCGCTGCATCGCCAGCGGGTCACCTTTGAGGTTCATGCCGCTTTCTTTCTTGAATTCGTCAACGAGGTAGTCGATCAGACGAATGTCAAAGTCTTCACCACCCAGGAACGTGTCACCGTTGGTCGCCAACACTTCGAACTGGTGCTCGCCATCGACTTCAGCGATTTCGATCACGGAAACGTCGAAAGTACCGCCACCCAGGTCATAAACGATCACGGTGTGGTCGCCCTTGGCCTTGTCCATGCCGTAAGCCAGAGCGGCCGCGGTAGGTTCGTTGATGATACGTTTTACGTCCAGGCCCGCGATGCGGCCGGCGTCTTTGGTCGCCTGGCGCTGGCTGTCGTTGAAGTAGGCCGGAACGGTAATCACCGCTTCAGTCACTGCTTCACCGAGGTAGTCTTCGGCAGTCTTCTTCATCTTTTTCAAGATTTCAGCCGAGATTTGCGGTGGCGACATTTTCTGGCCGTTCACTTCAACCCAGGCGTCACCGTTGTCAGCCTTGGCGATTTTGTACGGCACCATCTTGATGTCTTTCTGTACGACTTCTTCGTCGAACTTACGACCGATCAAACGCTTCACCGCGTACAGGGTGTTATGCGGATTGGTCACAGCCTGACGCTTGGCGGACTGGCCTACCAGGATCTCGCCGTCGTTGGCGTAAGCCACGATGGACGGAGTGGTACGCGCGCCTTCTGCGTTTTCAATAACCTTGGATACGCCGTTTTCCAGCACGGAGACGCAGGAGTTGGTAGTCCCCAGGTCGATACCGATAATTTTGCCCATGATTCACTCTCCCGAAACTTTGGATTTGGTTGCCGCAGCAGTGGTGGCTAACTGCGGTAGCACTTAAACGCTTGACTTATAAATGGGGTCGTTACGAACGATTTCAAGCCTGCTCGTCAATCGACGGCGAAACCGGTGCGGGAGCCTTGCTCACCACCACCATCGCCGGGCGCAACAGGCGACCATTGAGCTGGTAGCCCTTCTGGAACACCTTCAACACGCTGTTAGGCTCAAGGTCAGCATTTTCCTGCATGGCCATGGCCTGGTGATGCTCCGCGTTGAACGGCTCGCCGCCTTGCGGATCGATTGCTTCCAGCTGATAACGCTTCAGGGTGTCCTGGAACATTTTCAGAGTCAGTTCGATCCCTTCGCGCATGGCACGGATGTTTTCGTCGTCCGGACTGGACAGCTCCAGGCCACGCTCCAGGCTGTCGATGATCGGCAACAGATCACCGGCAAACTTCTCCAGCGCAAACTTGTGGGCTTTCTCTACATCCTGCTCGGCGCGGCGGCGGACGTTCTGCAGATCGGCAGCAACACGCAAAGCCTGATCCTGAGCGCCTGCCAGTTGCTCTTCGAGCACTTGCACACGAGCCGCCAGGTCTTCACCCGCTGCCTGCGAGGCCTGGTTGGCGTCTGGGTTTTGCGTATCCAGCGTCTGTTCGTCAGCCATAGTTTTCTCCTTTCGAAATCCTGCGCGAACTCAACTCGCGCTTCTGTTCCGGTATATGGGGCCACAATTTCCAGGTTCAAGGGCGGACATACCCCGACTCACACTTTCCCGCACATTCCACATAGAGCTAAAAAAAACCTTTATCCAAGCAAATTGAGCTAAGTCGCAGGATTGTCAGCGCCAAACAAAACACTGTATAAATAACCATACCTAAAGCCTGGGAGCGGCCACTATGCTGGTTCACCTGTCCGTACATAACTACGCCATCGTTGAGCATCTGGATCTTGAACTGGATCGCGGGATGAGCGTAATCACAGGCGAAACCGGCGCCGGCAAGTCGATCATGCTCGACGCCCTGGGCCTGACCCTGGGTGATCGCGCCGACAGCGGCGTGGTTCGCCCCGGCGCAGACAAGGCCGATATTCTGGCGACCTTTGACCTGGCAGATATTCCGGAAGCCAGCGCCTGGCTGGCCGAGCGCGACCTTGACAGCGATAGCCCGTGCATTCTGCGCCGGGTGATTACCGCCGAAGGCCGCTCGCGGGGCTACATCAATGGCACGCCCTGCCCCCTCGGCGACCTGAAGGCCCTCGGTGAGCTGCTGATCGACATCCACAGTCAGCACGAACATCAATCCCTGCTGAAAACCGATACCCATCGCCGACTGCTGGATGAATACGCCGGCGCCACCGACCTCGCCCGCCAGGTGCAATTGGCCGCACAACGCTGGCGCCAGACCCGCCTGGAACTGGAGCGCCTGTCCAATTCCGGCGACGAGCAACGCGCCCGCCACCAACTCCTCAGCTATCAGTTGGAAGAACTGGAAAGCCTGGGCCTGGGCGAAACCGAGCTGGAACAGCTGGAGCAGGAGCACAAGAACCTGACCAATGCCGAAACCCTGCTGGGCATCTGCCGCCAGGTTGTCGAGCAATGCAGCGAAAGTGACTCAGGCAATGTACTGAACGCACTGACGGCAAGCCTTAACCGCCTGTCGAGCGTAAACAGTGGCTCTGGCTCCCTGAATGAAGCCACCACCCTGCTGACCAGTGCGCAGATCCAGGTCGAAGAGGCCGTTGGTGAACTGAACCGCTTCCTTGACCACTTCGATGCTGACCCGGCCCGCCTGCAAGAGATCGAAGAGCGCCTCGACACTATTTATACCCTGGCGCGCAAACATCGGATCCAGCCGACCGAAGTGGCGGCCATGCAGCAAAAGCTGCTGGACGAGATCGAAACCCTGAATGCCAATGATGAATCCATCGAGCGCCTGGGCGATGAACTGGCTTCCTTTGCCCGTCATTACCAGGAAAAGGCCCGGGAACTGAGCGACCTGCGGCACCAGGCCGCAACCGGACTGGCCTGCGCCGTTGAGCAGGAGATCCAACGCCTGGGCATGCCGGGTGGACGCTTCACCATCGAGTTGCACGCCAACAGTGGCAACGAACTACAGCCCAATGGCCTGGAACAGGTCGAATTGCTGGTAAGCGCCAACCCGGGCCAACCCCTGAAGGCTCTGGCCAAAGTCGCCTCCGGCGGTGAACTGTCACGGATCAGCCTGGCAATCCAGGTTATTACCGCCCAGACCTCGCGCGTACCGACCCTGGTCTTCGACGAAGTGGATGTGGGGATTGGCGGGCCGACCGCTGAAATTGTCGGCCAATTGCTGCGCCGCCTGGGGGAGCGCGGACAAGTGCTGACCGTTACCCACTTGCCACAAGTTGCAGCCCAAGGGCATCAGCATCTATTTGTGCACAAGGTACGGGGCAGCGACGCGACACATACCGCCGTGTCCAAGCTGAACAAGACCGAACGGGTGGAAGAAGTCGCGCGCATGCTTGGCGGCATCGACCTGACCAAGGAGTCCCTGGCCCACGCGAAGAAAATGGTGGTAACGGCGAAGGTTTGAATCCTTTTTTTTCGGATTTTCTCTGGCGGCAGATAGCATGAAGGCGACCCTAGGGTCGCCTTCGATCGTTGCGCAGAGCGAATCTGCAGCGCTTTTTTACTTTTTCTTACGGATGTACAACACAAGATTGTGGTCAACCAAATCGAATCCATGCTCCTCAGCGATTTCGTGCTGAAGCTTTTCGATTGCCGGGCTGGTGAACTCAATAACCTCATTGGTATCCAGGTCAACCATGTGGTCGTGATGACCACCGTCAGCCAATTCAAACACCGCATGACCGCCGTCGAAATTATGACGAACCACCAGCCCTGCGGCTTCGAACTGGGTCAGTACACGGTAAACCGTGGCCAGGCCGACGTCCTCGTTAGACTCCATCAGCGCCTTGTAAACATCCTCGGCACTCATGTGGCGCTGCTCGGCGGAATCGAGCATTTGTAGAATCTTGACTCGTGGCAGAGTCACTTTAAGACCGGCTTTGCGTAGTTCGCTATTTTCAACCATGGTTAGCTTTCTCGCGGATGCTGCTTCGCAGCTTCTCTTAATACGGGTATGATCGGCGTTTACGTTGTCCCAGCCAAGATAGTGGAAGTCGCCCACCGATGCAAAACACCAAGCTCTTGCTAACCAGTTTCACCCTTGTGGGACTGCTCGCACTCGCCGGTTGTTCATTCCCCGGGGTTTACAAAATCGACATCCAGCAGGGCAATGTCGTCACGCAGGACATGATAGACCAGTTACGCCCGGGAATGACCCGACGGCAAGTACGGTTTATTATGGGCAATCCCCTGCTGACCGACACATTCCATGCCGATCGCTGGGATTATCTCTATAGCCTGCAGCCTGGAGGCGGAGAGCGCCAACAGGAGCGCGTCAGTGTCATCTTTAATGGCAACGACCAACTGGTCAGCCTTTCCGGTGACTTCATGCCCGGCGTAAGCCGTGATGAAGCCCTGTTGGGCAAGGACAGCGGGACCAGCGTCACTGCGCCAGCGCAGAATGCTGAAAAACCCAAGTCCGAGGTGCCGGCCAAGCCTGGCTCCTTGCTGGATACCATCCAGAAAGACATCGACAGCGTGGAAACCGTTCCGGTGCCAACGCCAGAACCTCTGGATACAGCCCCGCAATAATTTGTATCGCTCAACAAAAAGCCCGGCATGCCGGGCTTTTTGTTGCCTGCTATTTCACAGGTTATGGATTTTGCCGCCGGGCTTCAGCCGCTTTAGCTGCTCGCAAGCGCCTGACCTCTTTGGGATCCGCCAGCAAGGGGCGATAAATCTCGATGCGATCGCCAACCTGGACATTACGGGTTTCAGCGTCCGCCACAACCTTGCCGAAAATCCCCAAGGGGCAAGCGGCGATATCCAGCTCGGGAAACTGTGCCGCAATGCCCGACGCCAGCACCGCAGCCCTCAGGCTCGTACCCGGCGCAACCGCCAGGCTCAACAACCGTTGCCGGTCTACCGCAGCGTAGACCACCTCAATTTCGATCAACGACTCAGCCATGCAGTTGCTTGGCCCGCTGGCAAAACGCATCCACCAGGGTATTCGCCGCCTGATTGAACAGCGGCCCCAAGGTCGCCCGCACAATGGAGCCCGCGTAATCAAACGTCAGGTCCAGGCTGATCTTGCAGGCCTTCTCCCCCAGCGGCTTGAACACCCAGACGCCGTGCAGTTGAGTGAACGGCCCTTCTTCCAGATTCATCTCAATCGACTGACCGGGAACCAGTACATTACTCGTCACAAACTTCTGACCAAGCCCGCCCTTGGATACCTCCAGGCTCGCGCGCATATGCTCATCGCTGCTCTCCAGCACCGTGGATGAGGAGCACCAGGGCAGGAAATCCGGGTAGCTCGCCACGTCATTGACCAGGTCATAGAGCGCTTGCGCCGGGTAAGGCAGCAGGGCCGAGCGTTGAATATGCGTCGTCATGGGAGCGTTATTTCCGAAGCTGAGCGGCAAACATCGCGAAAAGACTGCCCGATTCGCGAGAGAAAAAAACCAGAAAACTGGCGGTATTGTCCGGGATTCATCCAACACGCTCAAGCACGCAGGTTGACCGTAGCCGACACGCTCGCAACTGCCTATAATGCCGCCCCTATGGCTAAACAAAAGAAACACCCAACAGGGACCATCGCGCAGAACAAAAAGGCGCGACACGATTACTTCATCGAACATCGGTTCGAGGCTGGTCTGGTCCTGGCCGGCTGGGAAGTAAAAAGTCTGCGCGCCAGCAAGTTGCAACTGGTCGACAGTTACGTGCTGCTCAAGGATGGCGAGGCCTGGCTGCTCGGCAGTCATATCACGCCGTTGATGACCGCCAGTACCCACGTCATTGCCGACCCGGTGCGTACACGCAAGCTGCTGCTCAATGCCCGCGAACTGGAAAAGCTCGCTGCTGCGGTCCAGCAGAAGGGTTATGCCTGCGTCTGCCTGTCGTGGTACTGGAGCAAGCACCTGGTCAAGTGCGAGATCGCACTGGGCAAGGGCAAGAAGGAATACGACAAGCGTGATACCGAGCGCGAACGCGACTCCAATCGGGAATTGCAGCGCGCCGTACGCAACAAGGGCAAGGAAGACTGATCTTCCCCGCCTCTTGAAGCGAGCCGATGTGGCCAGGGAGCCTGCTCCCTGCGCCGCAATTGCAGGCTATATCCCCTTGCGCCGCTCTGCCCGAGCCATGCGCTGCACTTCCTGACGCACCTCTTCCAACACTTCCTGCACATACAGCAGGTGACGTGTTGAGACCTCGCGCGCCTGTTCCGCCCGCCCCTCGATAATCGCCAGATACAAATCCCGATGCTGGTTGATCAGCATATCCCGGGTTTCGGTGCGTTGCTGGTACATGCCGCCGATATTGGTCACCACGTTGCGCTTGAGCAAATCAAACAAGCCCCGGATGGTGTGCAGCAATACCGCGTTATGGCTGGCTTCGGCGATAGCCAAGTGAAACCTGGCGTCGGCTGCGCCCTCCTCAATGCGACTCACCTCATCATCCCGCGCATAGCAATCCTGCAAGGCGTCAAAGGCGGCAGTCAGCCGTTCGCGATCCACTTCCGTGGCACGCAAGGCGGCGTAATAAGCGCAAGACGCTTCAAGCGTCTGACGAAATTCCAACAGATCACGCTGGGCTTCGGGGTTGCTTTCCAGCAGATGCAACAATGGATCGCTGAAGGTTGAACCCAGCGTCTCCACCACATAATTGCCGCCGCCCTGGCGACTGACCAGCAGCCCCTTGGCCGCCAGCTTCTGGATCGCCTCGCGCAATGACGGACGCGACACACCGAACTGTTCAGCCAGTGCGCGCTCGGCTGGCAATCGCTCACCCGACTTCAACGTGCCCTCAAGGATCATCCCCTCAAGCTGCTCGACAATATCGTCGGACAAACGGCGCTGACGCACCTGATCAAACGCCATAACTGACTCTCCACGATCCCGGCCACTCGCCGGGCCCTCTATTCTGGCCTATTGCGCCGGCGTCGGCACCTATCAGAACCCCTTTGATTGCACCGATCAGACCCCGCCCCGCCGACATACGACCAAAGTTTCTCAAGCGGCAAATTGACACGCCACCCCGAAGGCTCTTAACCTAGCCCACAGCGATTGTAAATTGGTCTTACCAATTACCCAAATCAGCTGAGCATGCATGACCAACAACAATTAGGGGCCACCCCATATGCAAACCTGGCAACAGCTCTACAGCCCACTCGGCAGCCTTGGCCTGTCCGCACTGGCCGCCGTTATCCCGATCATATTTTTCTTCCTGGCCCTGGCGGTGTTTCGCCTTAAAGGCCATGTTGCCGGGAGCATCACCCTGGCGCTGTCGATCCTGGTGGCGATATTTGCCTTCCAGATGCCGGTCGATATGGCATTCGCCGCTGCCGGTTATGGCTTTGCCTACGGCCTGTGGCCAATCGCCTGGATCATCGTCGCCGCGGTATTCCTCTACAAACTGACGGTCAAGAGTGGCCAGTTCGAAGTGATCCGCAGCTCGGTGCTGTCGATTACCGATGACCAGCGCCTGCAAGTGCTGCTGATCGGCTTCTGCTTCGGCGCATTCCTGGAAGGTGCCGCCGGTTTCGGCGCACCCGTGGCGATTACGGCCGCGCTGCTGGTCGGCCTGGGGTTCAACCCACTGTACGCCGCCGGCCTGTGCCTGATTGCCAACACCGCGCCAGTAGCGTTCGGCGCCCTGGGGATCCCGATCATCGTGGCCGGCCAGGTCACCGGCATCGACGCCTTCAAGATCGGCGCCATGACCGGTCGCCAGCTGCCGCTGCTGTCGCTGTTCGTGCCGTTCTGGCTGGTGTTCATGATGGACGGCCTGCGCGGCGTCAAGGAAACCTGGCCTGCGGCATTGGTGGCCGGCTTGAGCTTTGCCATCACCCAGTACTTCACCTCCAACTTCATCGGCCCGGAACTGCCGGATATCACCTCGGCCCTGGCCAGCCTGATCTCCCTGACCCTGTTCCTGAAAGTCTGGCAGCCCAAGCGTACAGCGGGCGCACAGATTGCTGGCGCCACCTCCAGCGTTTCGGTTACCGGCAGCGTCGGCGGTTTCGGCCAGCCGCGCACTTCCGTGGCTTCGCCTTACAGCCTGATGGAGATTTTCAAAGCCTGGTCGCCGTTCCTGATCCTGACCGTGCTGGTGACCATCTGGACCCTCAAGCCGTTCAAGGCGATGTTCGCCGCCGGCGGCTCGATGTACAGCTGGGTGTTCAACTTTGCGATTCCGCACCTGGACCAGATGGTGATCAAGGTTGCACCCATCGTCACCAACGCGACGGCTATTCCAGCAGTGTTCAAGCTGGACCCGATTTCCGCCACCGGCACGGCGATTTTCTTCTCCGCACTGATCTCCATGCTGGTGCTGAAGATCAATTTCAAAACTGGTCTGACCACTTTGAAAGAGACCTTCTACGAGTTGCGCTGGCCGATCCTGTCCATCGGCATGGTGCTGGCGTTCGCATTCGTGACCAACTACTCCGGCATGTCTTCGACCATGGCTCTGGTACTGGCTGGCACCGGCGCGGCATTCCCGTTCTTCTCGCCGTTCCTCGGCTGGCTGGGTGTGTTCCTCACGGGTTCCGATACCTCGTCCAACGCCCTGTTCAGCTCCCTGCAAGCCACCACCGCACACCAGATCGGCGTCAGCGACACCCTGCTGGTAGCGGCAAACACCAGTGGCGGCGTAACCGGCAAGATGATCTCGCCACAGTCGATCGCCGTGGCCTGTGCCGCGACCGGCCTGGTCGGCAAGGAATCCGACCTGTTCCGCTTTACCCTCAAGCACAGCCTGTTTTTCGCCACGATTGTCGGCCTGATCACCTACGCCCAGGCGTACTGGTTCACCGGCATGCTGGTGCATTAAGACCACAGGCAATACCGTAAGAACCGACGCCGCAACCGCTTTGCGGCGTCAGCTATTCACAACCCAGTCTGCAGGACCGTGGCGCCAAGGCTCCCCAGACTGGGTGCTGCTGATCCTGGAGGCCCCATGAGTCTGCCCATCGCGTTCCTGGATGCCGTCGCACGACTGATCCCGAAAGATCGACGCTTCGACGATCCTCTTTCCACCCTGGCTTTCGGCACCGACGCCAGTTTTTACCGACTGATCCCACAACTGGTGGTGCGCGTCGAATCGGAAGATGAAGTGGTCGAGTTGCTGCAACTGGCGCAACGTGACCGCGTACCAGTGACCTTTCGCGCAGCCGGCACCAGCCTCTCCGGTCAGGCCATCAGCGATTCGGTGCTGATCGTGCTCGGCGATAACTGGAACGGGCGTGAGATTCGTGGCCAAGGTACGCAAATCCGCCTGCAGCCCGGCGTCATTGGGGCCCAGGCCAACGCCTGGCTTGCGCCGTTCGGGCGTAAGATCGGTCCGGATCCGGCGTCAATCAACGCCTGCAAGATCGGTGGGATTGTCGCCAACAATGCCAGCGGCATGTGCTGCGGCACCGCCCAGAACACCTACCACACCCTGGCCGGGATTCGCCTGGTGCTGGCCGACGGCAGCCGCCTCGATACCGAGGACGCCACCAGCGTCGCGGCATTCCGCCAACAACACAGCCAGTTGCTTGAGCGCCTGGCCACCCTGGGCCGCGAGACCCGGGCCAATCCCGAATTGGCGGCAAAAATTCGCCATAAATACCGTCTGAAAAACACCACCGGGCTGTCACTTAATGCCCTGGTGGATTTCGACGAGCCACTGGATATTCTCAGCCACCTGCTGGTGGGTTCCGAAGGCACCCTGGGCTTTATCAGCGCAGTGACCTACGACACCGTCATTGATCACCCGAACAAAGCTTCGGCGCTGATCGTATTCCCGGATGTAGAAACCTGCTGCAACGCCGTAACCGTGCTGAAAACCCAGCCGGTGTCAGCGGTTGAGCTGCTGGACCGACGCAGCATGCGCTCGGTGCAGGACAAACCCGGCATGCCCGCTTTCGTACAACAACTATCGGAAAGTGCCTGCGCGCTATTGATCGAATCCCGCGCCGCCTCGTCCTCGCTGCTCCACGAACAACTGGCGCTGATCATGGCCTCGCTGGCCGACTTCCCGGTCGAGAAGCAAGTCGACTTCACCGAAGACCCGCTGGAAAACGCGCGCCTGTGGGCGATCCGCAAGGACACCTTCCCCGCCGTCGGCGCCGTACGCAAGACCGGCACCACGGTAATCATCGAAGACGTGACCTTCCCGGTGGAGCAACTGGCCATTGGTGTGAACCGCTTGATCGAGCTGTTCGACAAACATCACTACGACGAAGCCATCCTTTTCGGACACGCCCTGGAAGGCAATCTGCACTTTGTGTTCACCCAAGGCTTCAACAGCGCCGAAGAAGTCACACGCTATCAAGCGTTCATGGATGATGTGGCACAACTGGTGGCCGTGGAGTTCGGCGGTTCGCTGAAAGCCGAGCACGGCACCGGGCGCAATATGGCGCCCTTCGTCGAACTAGAATGGGGCAGCGATGCCTATCAGTTGATGTGGCAACTCAAGCGCCTGCTCGACCCCAACGGCATTCTCAACCCGGACGTGGTGCTCAGCGAAGATCCGCAAATCCACCTTAAAAACCTCAAACCCCTGCCCGCCGCCGACGAGATTGTGGATAAGTGCATCGAGTGCGGCTTCTGCGAACCGGTATGCCCCTCCAAGGGCCTGACCCTGAGCCCGCGCCAACGCATCGTGATCTGGCGTGACATCCAGGCGCGCAAACGCGCCGGCATCGACACCACCGAACTGGAAGCGGCGTATCACTATCAAGGCATCGACACCTGTGCCGCCACCGGGCTGTGCGCCCAGCGCTGCCCGGTAGGCATCAATACCGGCGACCTGGTGAAAAAACTGCGCAGCCGTGAAGCAGGCAGTACGAAAACCGCCGAGTGGCTGGCCAGCCACTTCTCCACCGCACTGCAAGGCGCACGCTTCACCCTGCATGTGGCCAACGGCGCCCGCATGCTACTGGGCGCGCCACGCCTGGCGAAACTCTCGGCCTCCATGACCAAGCTGTCCAAGGGGCAAATCCCGCAGTGGACCAGCGCCATGCCACAGCCGGAAAAAGCCATCCGCTTCAGCCCCGCCGTCAACGATGAACGCCCACGGGTGGTCTACCTCGCGGCCTGTGTATCGCGGGCAATGGGGCCGGCGGCCGGGGACAAAGAGCAAATGTCGCTGTACGACAAAACCCGCGGCCTGCTGGAAAAAGCCGGTTACCAGGTGGTCATCCCGGACAACCCGGACAGCCTCTGCTGCGGCCAGCCCTTCGCCTCCAAAGGCTACGCCGAACAGGCCGAACACAAACGCCAGGAACTGATCGGCGCCCTGCTCCACGCCAGCCGTGGCGGTCTCGACCCGATCTACTGCGACACCAGCCCCTGCACCCTGCGCCTGGTCCAGGACCTGGGGCAAACGCGCCTGGACCTCTACGACCCGGTCCGGTTCATCCGCACCCACCTGATGGACCGCCTGGACTTCACACCCCAGGATGCACCGATTGCCGTGCATGTGACCTGCAGCACCCAGCACCTGGGCGAAAGCCAGGCCCTGATCGACCTGGCCCGGCGTTGCAGCAACAACGTGGTAATCCCCGAAGGCATTCACTGCTGCGGGTTTGCCGGCGACAAAGGCTTCACCACGCCGGAGCTCAACGCCCACTCCCTGCGCTCCCTCAAGGACGCCGTGCAGTACTGCAGCGAAGGCATCTCCACCAGCCGCACCTGTGAGATCGGTCTGACCCAGCACGGTGGGATTGATTACCACGGCCTGGTCTACCTGGTTGACCGGGTGACCCAGGCCCGCGCAATAAAAACGAACCCCTGCGAACTGGCGTAGTCACTTGCTTAAGCCCCGGGCAACCGGGGCCGACCCATGACCTCGCCGACTGCCCGCACGTACCGCGCAGCATCGAGACCTCTTTGCACAAGGAGATACCCATGAAACGTTCCGTACTGGCTGGTGTATTCGTTACCGCTGCGATGCTGGCCTCCCCCGTGTTTGCCGCAGGCAACGAAGCAGATCTGTGCCAGATCAACCTGGATAAAATCAACAACGGCAAAGCACTGCTCGCCACGGACACCAGTGGCAAAAGCGGCGAGATCGACACGGCCGTCTCCCAAGCCAAAGCAGCCCACGCAGCCGGTGATGAGAAGAAGTGTATCGAGATCACCTCCAAAGCCCTGCAAGACCTGCAGAACCTGGACAAAGGCGGCAATCCATAACCCGCCAACCGCTCAAGGCCAACCTTTCGGGTTGGCCTTCTGTGACCGTTTGACGTACACTGCGCAGGCTTGTCGCTCACGATCACATCGAGCAACAAGCACGGGGCCGTTTAGGATTCGACGCCGGTTGCGAACCTTTAGGTGCATGCCGAGTTGGTAACAGAACTCGTAAATCCACTGTTGCAACTTTCTATAGTTGCCAATGACGAAACCTACGGGGAATACGCTCTCGCTGCGTAAGCAGCCTTAGCCCTTCCCTCCTGGTACCTTCGGGTCCAGCAATCACCAGGGGATGTCTGTAAACCCAAAGTGATTGTCATATAGAACAGAATCGCCGTGCAGTACGTTGTGGACGAAGCGGCTAAAACTTACACAACTCGCCCAAAGCACCCTGCCCTTCGGGTCGCTGAGGGTTAACTTAATAGAAACGGCTACGCATGTAGTACCGACAGCAGAGTACTGGCGGACGGGGGTTCAAATCCCCCCGGCTCCACCATTTAGTCTTCCCAGGAAGACCCAGAAAAGCCGTAAAGCCTAGAGAAATCAAAGCTTTACGGCTTTTTTCTTGCCCGCGTTTTCCCACCTGATCCCAGGGCATCCCACAGTTGACGGGGGCATATATGGGGGCATAAAACGCTCATCAGCTCGCTCGGAGAGGATGTGCCCCCAATGCCCCTGAAAGATACCAACTGCCGCAACGCCAAGCCCCAGGACAAGCCCTATCGCCTGTACGACGAACAGGGCCTGTACCTTGAAGTGCAGCCCAACGGAGGTCGCTACTGGCGCTTGAAATACCGTTTTCTGGGGAAGGAAAAACGCCTGGCGCTTGGTGTTTATCCTGAGGTCGGCCTGCAGGAGGCACGTCGCAAGCGTGATGACGCTCGTGCTCAGCTTGCAAGCGGCCAAGACCCTTCGCTGCAACGGCGTATGGCCAAGATGGTCAGCCAGCTCGATCACCAACACACCTTTGAATCGGTAGCTAAGCAATGGCTCACTATTCGCGAATCCACCTGGGATCCGGAGTACACCCGCACGGTGCGGCAGCGCCTTGAGCTCAATGCCTATCCCTGGTTGGGAAAACTCCCGATCAGCAGCATCAGCACACCCATGCTGGTCGAAAACCTACAGCGCATCATCAAGCGCGGTGCTCGCGAGACTGCACGCCGTGTAGCCCAAATCTACAAACAGATTTTCGAGTTCGCCGAAGCTGCCGGTATCACCCCACCCAACCAGATTGGCAATCTTTCACGTACGCTCCCAGCCAAGCGAGTGAAGCACTTTGCCGCCGTGACCGATCCTGAAAAACTCGGCGCACTGCTTAAAGCACTGGATAGCTACAGCGGAACGATGCCTGTTTGTTGTGCGTTGAAGTTGGCCCCGTTGCTGTTCTGCCGGCCCGGTGATCTGCGGCACATGGAGTGGTCGGAGGTCAATCTGGATGCTGGCGAGTGGTTGATTCCCGGCCACAAGATGAAAGGGCTCACTGTCACCAAACAGGATCGCCCGGATCATTTGGTTCCCCTGAGCCAGCAAGCAATCGCTGTTCTGCGCGAGCTGAAACCACTCACCGGCAGACATCGATACGCCTTTCCCTCGGCACGAGGAGGCGACCGGCCGATGTCCAACAATGCCGTACTCAGCGCGTTACGCCGCATGGATATCAGCGGCGACGAAATGACTGGACACGGCTTTCGTGCGACAGCGAGAACCATAGGCGCGGAAATATTGGGTTTTCGCCCCGATCTCTTGGAGCATCAGCTTGCTCACACGGTAAAAAATCCACTGGGGCGTGCGTACGACCGAACCTCATTTTTGCCTGAACGGCGCGACATGATGCAGCGCTGGTCAGATTACCTAGATGCTATTAAGGCCTAAGCTCATAACTTGGGCTTGCAATACCGATCCCCGCTTGGTAAGAATCTAGCATCCTTCGGACGTTCATAGGACTCCGTGGGATCGTCACGCTGCCCCGGTTACGGCGTTAAAAATCCGAAGTCCATCTGCTGTTAGCAAATGGACTTTCTGGCTACCTCGTCAGGGTATCGCCAGCATCTCGCAGGTCCTTTTGCACCTGCTCGTCAGCAACAAAGCTACTAAAGAAACGTACGGACTCCTATTCCGTACCCGCAGGGTCTTTCCTCTCCCCCACGCCAAAGACACAGCTTCAGCTGTCATGCGCACAGCTGCCGCCGGCAATACATCTCGGAGGCCCGCAACACGAGGCCCGACAGACGCCCCTGCTTTCCATCAGGAAAATCCGAGCGCCACTCCCAACACATTTGCGTATTGCAGCACTTGAGGACTGCTGCAACGTCACTGCCTGAGCATTTTCTAAATGTCAGCACAAAATTTAAAACAGCACTCCGATGAACCGCGCTTCCTCCGCCTGCCCGAGGTTGAATTAGCGGTAGGTAAAAAGCGATCGACAATATATCGCGACATAGCCGCAGGAAAATTCCCAGCACCATATGATCTGGGCAGTTGCAGAACGGTTGGCTGGCTCAGCACGGAGATATCTGCCTGGATTATGAGCCGCCCGCGTGTGCAGCTCCGCGCCTCTATTTCGACGGAGTGCGAGCAATGAGCAACGAAATAACGCGCGCTATCTGGAAACTCCACGGGATTCCCGCCACTACCAAATTCGTGTTCATCTCACTGGGCGACCAGGCAGATAAAAACGGGCGCTGCTGGCCATCTGTACGTCACACAGCTACACGTACGGGCCTCTCTGAGCGAACCGTTCAGAACGCGATTGCGTGGCTGGTAGATGCGGGGCTAGTCACCAGAAAACTCCGACATGGCCGCTCCTCAATGCTGAGCGTGCACCCTGCAGGATATTCACTACGCAGCACTAACGACTACGCAGCTGAGGACAAACCAGCTGCCAAACCTCTCACCCGCCCCACGCAGGCAGTGCACCCGCACCCCGTAGCAGCTTCACTCATAACCCCCATAGAACCATCAGGTAACCCCCAAACAGCTAGAGCGCTCTCCGTCACGGCAATACAGGAGAACATCAATACAACAGTAGCCAGACCCGGGCCGATATCCACAAATAGCAAAACCTATCTCACCTGGCGTCAGTACGCTGAGGCCTATATCGGGCGCTATAGGGTCTGGCCTGTCTGGAATGGCAAAGCGGCTGGACAGATCAGTCACCTGATCGACCGACTTGGCCCCGATGAGGCCCCGCTAGTCGCTGCGTTCTACATCGCGATCAATGACGCACGGATTCTGAACAATTGCCACAGCCTGAGCGACCTGCTAGCACGAGCGGAGTCCTACCGAACCCAGTGGGCAACTGGGCAGCAGATAAATTCGACTACAGCTAGGCAAATGGAGGCAACCCAGGCAAACCTCAATTCAGCGGAGATGGCAAGCCGTACATTCCAAGGGGGAGATCAAAATGCTTTCCTCTGAACAGCAAGCAGCGCTGGCATCCGCCATCTGCGCAACCGCTGAGGCGCTTGGTCAGACAATCAGTCCGACTGCCGCGAGAATTTTCGCTCAGGATCTCGTCAAATATCCTGCCGAGGAAATTCGAAGTGCTCTGCTCGCGTGCCGCCGCACATTGACGGGTAGGCTGACTCTTGCGGCAATACAACAACAGCTCCACGAACTGGACGGTAGGCCTGAGCCGAACGAGGCATGGGCAATAGCAGTGACAGCAACGGATGAGGACGACAGCGTTGTCCTCACAGAGGAAATTCTGCTCGCACTGGGTGCAGCCCGCCCAGTGCTCAATGCAGGAGATGCGGTAGGTGCGAGAATGGCGTTCCTGAACGCCTATCAACGCCTAGTAGCTGACAGCCGCAGTGAGGTAGCTCCTGTCAAATGGCTACTCAGTCAAGGACACGCGTCAGATCGTAGACAGACTGCCATCTCAGATGCTGTGCGTCTAGGACGTATAAGGCCGGCGATAGCCAGCCGTTTGGCTCTGCAGCTAGCGCACACCCCGGAGCCAGGAGAAGCGCTTATGGGCCCTAATACGGCGTCAGAGTCATCACAATCACTACCGCCCAACCACGAGGTCAGAAAACGCCTGGAGTCTCTTCTCAAAATACTGAAGCGGCCTAAATCGCAATCAGTTGCTCCGTGATAGTGCCCGCTCTCCCAACAAACGGGAGGCCAAGTGTCTTGAAGGGTTTGGGGTAAGACGCGTTTTGGCGCATGGCGATCCTTGCGATAAGGCTAATGGTGTCCACGTCATTTCTTCTGGATACCATTGCCTTATTGCAGGGGATACTGAAGATGGGATTGCGGACGGCTGCTACTCACTGCATACAATGTCCATATCACACCCTATCGTCTCCTTGAGGTACGCCACAGCAGCTGCCAGCACAAGATTTTGATCAGCGGTACGACTACCCGCAGATAGGCCCGGTTGAACAATGAGAATTTCGGCTTCAATGGGCTTGAAGCGCGCTGTCTTGATCAAATCATTTAGCCTCACCCCATTACCAGCAAGTAAGCGCGTTGGACGGCTTAGAGAGCGCAACCGATCCTCGCGCCCTTGCATGTGCTTGCCGAGCTCAGAAAAGCGCCATTTCCACTTGGCAGACCTGATCGCTTGGGAACAGACCTCCACGACATCCTTCACGCGCTCGCCGGCGGTATCTCCTCCGGAATATTTGCAGTGAATCAGCGCAAGTCGGATACGATCCGACTCCTCCTTGAAACAGACAAGATCCGCAGCCTCACCGGCGCCGTCGTCGTCGAAGACGATATCGAAATCACCCTGAATGAAATGTTGTGCAGCTTTCCACTGGATAGCATCAGCGCGCGCAATGCCGTCCTACCAGTACGATTCTTTTGTGATGTCGACCCCTGCCGAGTCCCAAGCCTCGAATCGCTCTTCTCCGATTTCAAGATGCCTGGGGTCTTTGGGCTCGATCAGCATATTGCAGTCCAGCTCGCTTACGCTCGTCAATTTCAGGCGCTAAATGCGATCGAAAACGAAGCCCAGGATATTTTTTCTCGCTCAACATTTCCTTTAGCAGCTCAGCACCTGAGCTGAATGGAGGAATGACCATGAAGCAGAGTTTCCAATCACATTTTGATCGGGACTTGACCAAGGCCGGCTCGGCAATACTCGGGGAGGCAGTCCGGCGCGGGCTACTCAGTCATCACGAGGCCATGATCCACGACCAGCAATGGGCGCAGTTTAGTGTTTATGCCAGGTAGTCCCATGAGGTGGATATCCTGGAACTCGTCAATAAAACTGGTGAGGGAGTACGGGGAAGAGCTCTACATCCAGGCATACCAAGGGAATCTTCCGCTGCAAAGCGTGTCGGTCCTGCTTGAGACTGTATATTCAGTGATGGGCTTCGCAACTGATGGCCTTTGGAAGGGCGCAGCTGCTAACGTCGATAGCCGTCTTGGTTTCCCAAGCCACGCACGTATTACTGTGCCGCGCAGTCTTGACCGAACTAAGTTTGAATCCGCGATGATGGATATTCAGGCTTTCTACTCAGAGCAGCTAGCAACGTTAATCACGTCTAGTTCGATACCTCGGCATGTCAATGCTTGAGGCTTTTTACTTCGACGCAGAAGATGCTCAAAAGGACGCCAAAGAAGAGAATATCTTTTATGTGTTCAGCAAAGATAAGCATGAGCATCGGATCGTTAATATTTCTGCCCCTGAGCAAATTGTAATTTTGGAGAAGGCCGCGGCATTTCAAAAACTTCAGGGCAGCAGTCACGCGACGCCAGCAGCTTGGCGTACATGGAAATTAAAGAGCCTACCTGCAGCTCAAGAGCTTTTACTTTCTCACGGACTAAACATTGATGATTGTCGCGCGGCATATGCCTGCGAGCTCTACCGGCGATTGTCTGGTCACCACGCCCCGATTCTTAGGGGCAAAGCTCCCAACGATGAGGATCTGGAGGCCCGGAATAACGTCGCCTACGAGCTCGGGAATAAGCGTATCTGGGAAACTGATGCGTACGTCGGTGCCCGAGCCAACCTGAGGTAGGAAGCCACCGGTACCAGTCGCTAAGCCATCACACAGCAGATTTGGGATTGGATCAGACGCCCTTAACCTTGGCAGAGCTCGAATTAAAGGAGTCAGGGTATGGATCGCTTTGAATTGCTTGTATATGCCGTGCTTGCCGTCATCAGTGCGCTGACTATCGCAGGTGTAATTGGCTATATGGTCGCAGCGTACCTGGACAAGAAGCACAGCGACGATTGAGCCTTCAGCGGAACGGCCAGATACCTGCAACGAACTGCCCGCTGCCTCTTGGCTGCGGGCGCTTACCCAAATCTATCGGTAAGGCAATCTACCGCTGCGCTACGCGTATTTCCCCCAAACCCATGAGGTGATCAGATGACTTCGGGAGGGCTTTCAATTTCCGCACCATAGCGAAAGTGACCGGAGCGCCGAAGCGTTTAGATCAGCGACATGCACGCCCTCCATGTGACAAGTTAGCTTGCCGATTACACTAAAACCCATGCGCCGACTCGCAGGCAGCATCTCATCTTGGGTTTTTCGAAAGCTTCCGGAGAGTGTCTAGCGACCTCATCTCGGAGCAGCACCATGGAATTTCGTCACCTTGGTAACGGGCAGTACTTCCCACCTATTGCACCAAACGGTCGGATTTATGCTGTACCTCTTGGGCAGGAAACCCAGGTAGAAATTTTCTGCCTGACCCCAGTAGGCATCATGGGCGCGGGCATCCAATCGCACTGGTCAGAAATCGTTGGTTGTTACTACGACGACGAATCATGGGAGATCATCCCACGCAATTGCTCGGGACGAGGAATGCGCTTCCGCAGAGGCCTATCCTGCATCATGGTGATCGCAGGCAACGAAGCCTTCAAGACACACATCCAGGGCTACCCCATCCCCATGTGCGTAATGAACCGCATTTCATTCGAACAGCAGCGAGGCAGTGAGGGATAGCGCGTTACCGTCACAACCCGCTACGCGACACGGGTACCAGCTAGGCCGGCACCTACCAAAGATTATTTTATGAAAGTGAAGCCTTTCACTACTAATACCGATCACAGTTGGCCGACTGACTTGGTCATAAGCGTCACTGCTAATAGCACATACGGCCTGCGCGCCCCCCCGCGTGCGCGGGCCTGCTGGCTTACAGCGAGTAGATTTAGCGCATTACACTGCTTATAGCCCGCACCCGACGTCTGTCCCGACCAAGCGCAGCAACATGTCTCGCCGGAGTTCACTGCTGATACGAGAAAGCCCCGTCAGCCCAAGCTGCACGGGACTTTCGGGTATTGAAGTCGGTTCAGATACGGTTTGCACTGCTTATAGTGTGCACACACTCTACTCCTCAGAGCAGAGGTTGCCATGATCAAGCGCTTGATATCTAGAAAGCTTTTTCTCATAGGCGACCAACGTCCGACGCAGCTGACGATTCTCACTGGCGATGCTGCGAATCTCAGCCAGACGCTCCTCAACCTGTAAAACGAGGCGCCGGTAATGGGTTTTAACAAACTCAAATGAGGAAGCCGGGTATTTGTGTTTACCGTTGCCTTTGGAAATAGTCAGGGGAGCGAACTTGTTTTTTTGCCCTTGCAGTGGCACCAGTTTGCACCAGTAGATTGAGTACGCATTCGGGCTCGTTTGCTTGATTGAAACGGCAGCCACTACAGATTTAACCCCGGTCTTTTTGTATATCTTCATGGACGCATCCATGTAGCTTGCGGCCAGGCATCTCGCGTCCGCAAGCAGCTGTTCGTACTGATGATCCAGCAGGGTAACTATCGTTTGTACTTCTTTACTCATGACCAAGACTCTCTTCGCTGTAAGAGCCAAAATGGTGACCGATCTCTGAGCACGCGGAATTCGATTTCAGACCGTTCTACCGTCGGAAATCTACCGAAAGTGGGTAGTCTGGCTCAGGCTGTCACCCTACCTCGCGCCAGATGATCAACGGATGACGACATGTCAGTCGCAGAAAAACATAACGTGCAAAGGATGCACAATAGATGACGACGGCAGCCTTGACCCTCGGCTGAACAAGCAGATGATAGCGAGCGGGTGTGTATACCCGCCTAGCTGCAACTGGCCGACTTCTGCCAGTTACGGCAGGCAGAAATTGGCCGATTCTGTTGAAAAAGTCGGTTTTCCCAAAGCGCTCGAATATTGATGAACGAAAACATCTCTTTTGCACGCTGCTACGTGAAATCCAAGTCCTGAATCTTCTGCCCGAAACTCAAATTTAAATCTCAGGTGCGTACTTTTCTGCCGTGGAATTCGAAGCCGACTTTTTCAACAGGATCGGCCAAAAGCCGCCGGTCGGGTCAGGCGGCTTCCGACCCGCTTCCATCATTCAGAACTGACTTATTGGTAAAAGTCACAGAATTGAACGCGTCTATGAAATCAGGAGCGATTCAGTAAGGTGCAATACAGAATTCCTTGTGCATGTCGACGCCAGTGGCGTCAAGGCGATGGCAAACGATGTTATGCCAAGCAAACACAAGGCCCGATTTAAGTTTCTGAACATGACTCAGATCAATTTTCTTCTGTCGACAGCAGAAACCCTCGCATCGGACTACGATTTTGTTAGCGTTGCACGCAGCCTTGACTGTAACAAAATTACAACCAATGTTATTTCGTTCGCCGAACTGCTGCATGGCGAAGAAATTTCCGAGCATGCAAGAAGTTTAGATTTAAAACAACAGAATCATTTTTTAAGCGAGAGTGACTCGATAGCTTCAATTTTATCTCTTAAGGTAAAAAAATCAGGAAGAAGCGAATAGCCGGCCTCAGAAGAGCGCTGATTTTTCCCAACCACAAAAAATTCACCGGCCTCATTGTAAGGCATAAAATTTTCCACATGAAAACTATTGCGAACAAATGAACCACAATGATTATGCCTTTCACAATCCTGCACATTGTAGATCACCAAACCAATAGGTAAAACCGCGTTCTCTATAATCCTCACAAACTCTTCATATATCGACACTGGCGCAACCCTATAATAACCCAAACAGTTTAGCATCCTTTCAATATAAAGGCAGTTAAAGTGCTGATGATCAAAAATAATTATGCGCAGCTGTTTTTTTTGCATTGATAATTCCCATCAAGCTCACGAACCAAGCTAGCTATATTATTAATATCCGTACGAGCAACCTCAATGATCGAACAGCTTTTTACCAGATGTACCCCTAAAGCTTTTCACGGGTTACGATATATCCTTATCAAGACTGAAACTTACCTTCAAAAAAATCCAACCATCACAAAATAAAACTTGCATGCCACGTAGAAAAACATGATATTTGCCCCTCCCTGCGAACGACATCCCCTTTGAAAAATCCTTATTTTTAAAGGTACAGACCTAGCTTCACAACCAGAGTGCAGTCATAAATCAAATCAACCTCAAACAACACCGCCTCTTATCACCCAATTTATTTTTATTATTACCCCAACTACTCTCTTGGAAAAACAAGTAGTGCCGGCTCAAAGTAATTTACTTTCAGCCGATACTTTTGACCAATCATCACATTACCGCCGAACCATAAGGATTTATTTAAAGCAAGGTAAAGCCCATCATAACCCAGTTCAAACCTATAACCTGAGCCGCTTTTAAATTTAAATGTGTTATTGGATAGCTCTTCAAGAGTATGGCTTTGCCCCTGCTCCATCTCAGCGAACGTTTTAACTCGCCGCAAATATACCGGAGCGATTTTCTTGAACAATTGCTTAGCTTGCTCGTCATACTGCACAAGAGTTTTTCCCTGGTTTCTTTTCAGCTCCCGAGCAATTAAAGCATAGACGTCTGAGTTAGATTTCGCGATAGCCAATTGCCTCCCAAGAAGCTGATCCAACTTAACCGGATCAATTCTTTCCGAATTATCACCTGCGCTCATCCCCTCTTTGTAATCAATCACAATGTCATTCAAACTTGGAATTTTCATTACGGACGTCGCAACATAGGCTGCACACGCCGAAATCCTTTCGGCGGCGTCCCTGTTCACCAATAAAGACAGCGGGTGGCCTTGTAAAGGAACGCTAGACAGATCTACGCCTTGCTCCTTCATAATTTTTGAGATTTGTTCGGGTGACTGCTGCTCTCGAGCAAGAGCACATACAACTTTCATCACCACGTCATTGTTTTGCCCACCGAACATCGGAACAAGCGAAGCAACTGCACGCTGTATAATTGGCAAAGCAGAAAACTCTATGCTATCGCGCTGATCAGAACTACTATATCCACAGCCACTCAACACTGAGAACATTAACGCGATTTTAAACCGGCCTTTGCCAATCAAGTTTTGGTACATAGTATATCGCTCTTGATTTTCAACTTTAAACCAGGCCGCCTGCGCGGCCTGGCAACAACCAACATCCTCTCAGGACATGTTTACCACTGATATCCTATCCCTGCTGCAACACCCGCATCGCCTTTTGTATTCGTATTGGCCTGCAACTTTGTCACCCACTTACCATCATCGGAGACTCTGGAAAATCCGAACGAAATCGCCGATTGGCCACGGTAGTTGGCGGCAGCCAGTGAGGTCATACTCTTTCCTGCCGAGTAAGGCTGAGGCAAAGTCGCCATAGCCATAGCCCCCGCAATACCAGCACTTAACGTGTCGTCCTGGTTTTTTAGATCATTCTTAAGTTCGGAGTAGCGCTGATCAGTGTAAGATTTTGAAATATCGGTTAGACCAGAGACACTTTTGCTAAGCTGATCAAAGTTCACTGCATCGGTACCTTGAGTCGCTGCGGCTACATTGGTAATTTGCCGCTCATTTCCAGCAGAACCGACGGATACGCTATTGTCACGATCCGCAGTAGAGTTCGCACCAATGGCAACAGCACTCCCAGCTGAAGCATTGGCCCCACTGCCCACGGCTATTGAGTTTTGTCCCGAAGCTTTTGCCTTAGAGCCTATAGCCGTACTTTTACTACCGGTTGCTATTGCACCTGCCCCACCGGCTACTGAGTCAGTACCAGACGCTGTAGGTTTGGCTGCCAAACTACTGTTATTAACCTGAAACATGCCGTCGGTACCGTTCTGTATCGAGCTGACGGTACTCTGAACCCCAAACAACTGCGAACCGTTAACGGCGTCGGTAGACGTCGCCGACACGGTGCCCGCCGCCAAGTTGCTCAGCTTCTGTGCTGCACCAGGCGCTGTAGCGCTGCCCCCCGCTGCGGTCAGTACGGTTTCATTCGCCGTGCTGCTTCGTTGCACCACTCCGACACTACCGCTGTTTACGCTACCGGAAAGATCCGTGAGCTTGGAGTCAACCGCGCCAATGGCTCCGCCGACGTTGTTGTATTGACTGCCCTGCACTGTGTAGCTCGGTGCACTGACCGTACCAGTGACAGGGTCATAAGTTGCCCCACCACCCAGGTTGCTGGCCGTTGCAGTGCCCAGGTTGGAGACCTGGGTGTTGGTTCCAAACAGCTGTGAACCATTAACCGCATCGGTAGACGTCGCCGACAAGGTGCCCGCCGCCAAGTTGCTCAGCTTCTGTGCAGCACCTGGCGCTGCAGCGCTACCGCCCGCTGCGGTCAGTACAGTTTCATCCGGCGTGCTGGTGCGCTGCACCACCCCGATAGTACCGGTGCTGACGCTGTTGTTGAGGGTCGTCAGGCTACCGTCGACCGCACCAATGGCTCCGCCGACGTTGTTGTATTGACTGCCCTGCACTGTGTAGCTCGGTGCACTGACCGTACCGGTGACGGGGTCATAAGTTGCACCACCGCCCAGGTTGCTGGCCGTTGCAGTGCCAAGGTTGGAGACCTGGGTGTTGGTTCCAAACAGCTGCGAGCCGTTAACCGCATCGGTAGACGTCGCCGCCACAGTACCCGCCGCCAAGTTGCTCAGCTTCTGTGCAGCACCTGGCGCTGCAGCGCTACCGCCCGCAGCGGTCAGTACGGTTTCATCCGGCGTGCTGGTGCGCTGCACCACCCCGATAGTACCGGTGCTGACGCTGTTGTTGAGGGTCGTCAGGCTACCGTCGACCGCACCAATGGCTCCGCCGACGTTGTTGTATTGACTGCCCTGCACTGTGTAGCTCGGTGCACTGACCGTACCAGTGACAGGGTCATAAGCTGCCCCACCACCCAGGTTGCTGGCCGTTGCAGTGCCAAGGTTGGAGACCTGGGTGTTGGTTCCAAACAGCTGCGAGCCGTTAACCGCATCGGTAGACGTCGCCGCCACAGTACCCGCCGCCAAGTTGCTCAGCTTCTGTGCAGCACCTGGCGCTGCAGCGTCACCGCCCGCTGCGGTCAGTACAGTCTCATCCGGCGTGCTGGTGCGTTGCACCACTCCGACAGAACCGTTGCTGATGCTGTTGTTGAGAGTCGTCAGATTACCGTCGACCGCACCAATGGCTCCGCCGACGTTGTTGTATTGACTGCCCTGCACTGTGTAGCTCGGTGCACTGACCGTACCAGTGACAGGGTCATAAGTTGCCCCACCACCCAGGTTGCTGGCCGTTGCAGTGCCCAGGTTGGAGACCTGGGTGTTGGTTCCAAACAGCTGTGAACCATTAACCGCATCGGTAGACGTCGCCGACAAGGTGCCCGCCGCCAAGTTGCTCAGCTTCTGTGCTGCACCAGGCGCTGCAGCGTCAC
>NZ_JAARMC010000020.1:0-90239 GCF_012985595.1 Pseudomonas sp. WS 5411 | reverse complement strand
CGATTACATCGAGATGTTCTACAACCCAAAACGCCGCCATGGTTTCAACAATCAGCTGTCACCGGTAGAGTTTGAAAAACGTTACGCAATGAGCTTGCAAGGTGTCTAGAGAATCCGGGGCGATTCATCCGGTATCAATGTCCACCAGCTCTTTGACGGTGGCAAGATAGGATTTTTGTTCGGCCTCGGCTTTTTTCAGCAACTGGGGGGCCAAATCCGTAGCAAACGCGGTACAGGATAAGAATGAACACGCGAGCGCGGCGGCGATGGATGAACGTCGGATAAGCATGCTGTCTCCTTCAGATCATTGCTAATTGAAGCCCCATCTTTACCCCATAAATTTCGTCAACGCCACCTATCGCTGCGGACGTTCCCGCAGGCAATGCCGGTTACCAGCAATATAGTTTGTCTATGAATGCCAACACAGAATTGACCCATGTACTGACGCAAGACTAACCCACCTCCCTATCGGTACAAATCCATTAAGGGCAATGTTTTTCGAGGCGTTAGACCGGGTCAGCAGTATCTCGGCAACTGGGTCAATTCGACTTCGGTGCCAACACGAAGTCGACTTTTTCAACAGAATCGGCCAAGAGCCGACAGTAACCGAATCGTTGCGAGCAGCCCATCGACTGCTCAAGGTCGCACGCTCGCTTACGGACCTTGAACAAACCGACGGGATCAGACACAAACACTTGGCCGAGGGGCTGCAATATCGGCCGACAATGCTCCAGCCGGTCTCACCCCTTGCTCAGATCAACCAACGGCGTCTGCCGCACCTCAGTCTCCCGCCCATCCTGAATCTCGCTCACCCGCTTCAAGGCCTTGTCCACCGCCACCTTATCCGCCAACAAGCTGTAGCTGATGCGGAACTGCTTGTGTTCCTTGGGCCCAATTGTCGGTACCAGGTTCAGTGGCCGCTGATAACGGCGGTTGTAGGAAAAACTTGTCCCCGGCTCCAGCCCCGTGACATAGCCCTGGCCTTGGGTATCGGTGTTTTTCCACAGGGAAAACACGGGCAGTGTCTGGGTGTTGAAGCCGACCGAAACGCCCAGGCTGCCGGCCTTGTTGTGCAACACGGTCAACGTGTCGCCCTTGGCATCGGCATACGGCACCACGTTGTAAACCGTTTCGTCGTAGTCCCTGGTCGGTGCGCGGTAGGTTTGCCAGTCGGGCAGATCGCCCTTGGCCTTGTCGTTGAACGGCGACACCTGTTTCACCGGCGCGGCAAAACGGGCGCCCTGCTCCAGGAACGGGGTGCTGAAGTTGCTGTGATACAGCGCCTGGTATTCCTTCGGATAGTCGCCGTTGTTGGTCAGAGTGTCGTTGAGGGTGAACACGACGCTGCCGGGTTCGGTGACCAGTTCGGTCGCGACCGAGAAGTCGACCTTCTTGAACGCCTGCTCTTTCAGTTCGCCGCGTAGGGTGATGGCGTACGGTGGTTTTTCATCGATATGCAGGGTGACTTTGTTCGCAGGAATGTTGGCGGCCCGACCGTGCAGGGTCAGCAGTTCGCCGTTGTCGATGCCTGGGTGGCCGACCCATTCGTATCCGCAGCGGGTGACCAGCTCATTGAAACCTTCCAACCAGCCCAGACCACCGCGGCCATTGAGCTCGATGAAGGACGGATTGACCACTTCCTTGACCGGCGAATCCCAGCCCATGCGCACATTGCCGACCGAGGCCTGCAAGACGTTCATTCCGCGAGTCGGCACTACCGAGAGTTTCATCGTGCCGTTATCGATGTCGACGATGCTGACGCCCTCCTGCCGACCGCCGTGCAAGGTGCGCAGGGTAACGCTGAAGGGTTTGTCGGTTTTTAGTCCGAGTTGCTGACTGGTGATCTGCCAGTTCTGGGCAGCTTTGTCGGTGTCGAGCAGAACGTAATCCCAAGCCACGGCGTGGGAGGCAGCGGACAGTGCGCTGAGGGCAACAAAGAGTTTGAGCGGGGTCATGGCGGCAGCCTTTCTTGGAGTTGTGCCATTTTTATAAACTTGATGAAACGCTTCAGCAAGCTAAAAATCGACCCAACGCCGACGAAGTTGGCAATGCAGCGGCCAGTGCAGTTTGAGATCACTGAGCAAACACGGTTAGCTCTCGTGGCCTGCATACCTCAGCCCCTCTATCCACTCTTCAATACACTCGTATCGGCAAAGACTGGGTGAAAGCCATAGGCCTTGATATAGATCCGTCCCCTTTTTCTTTTGTGCGGCGTTGTGAAAACGTCTGCTCAGGCCAGGCTGATATCCAGCAATCGAGGCATGGCAATCGCCAGATAATCCTGCGTATCGAGCACCATCGACGCATCCAGCCGCCCCGCGTTGAAGGCTATTTCAGCGTAGCCTGTGGTCAAGGCCGGATCGACGATCAATTGAATCCGCTCATCGAAAACAAAAGGAGGGATGGCGCCGATCCGGCACCCGGTCAGGTCCATGGCGGTTTCGGCCTTCACCAGCTCGGCTTTTTTCCCACCCAGGGCCGCTCCGACTTTCTTCATGTCCAGCTTCTGGTCGCCCGGCAGTATCACCAGTGCATAGGGTCCGGCCTGCCCCTTGAGGGAGCAAAGCATGGCCTTCGCGCCCTGGCCGGGCTCGGTGCCACGGATTTCGGCGACGCGCGCCGACTGGCCCTCGGCATCGTGCATCAACACCCGGTAGGAGGCTGAGCGGGCATCGAGTAGTGCCACGAGGCGATCGAACATGGAATGCATGTAGTTTTCCTCTGGTTTACAGGAGCAGGTCGTAGGACAGTTTGCTGATCAGAATCACCAGCAACACCAGGAATAGAGCCCGGACAAAGGGCACGCCTTTATGAACCGCCAGCCAGGTGCCAGTGAGCGCGCCCAGGATGTTGAATGCCGCCATGGGGATTGCGATCAGGTAGAGCACGTTACCCGTCGGAATGAAGAACATCAGTGCCGCTACGTTGGTCGCGATGTTCACTAGCTTGGCCGATGCCGAGGCATGAAGAAAGTCGAAGGCGAAACAGCGGATAAACAGGAAGATCAGGAAGCTGCCAGTACCGGGACCGAACAGACCATCGTAGAAACCGATGGCACCGCCGATGACGATCGCCAGCAGTTTTTCCTTGGTACCGATACGCATGGGTTTGTGCAGGGCGCCGAAATCTTTTTTCCAGAAGGTGTAGATCGCCATCAGTACAATCAACACCAGCACCGCCGGCCGGATCATCGACTGGGGTACGAACGACACCGTGGCGGCTCCAAAGAAGGCCATGACAAAAGCCGCGCAGGCCGCGGGGATCACAAGCCCCCAGTCAATCACCACCTTGCGCACGAAGGACCGAGCCGCGAATGCCGTGCCGCAGGCGGCCGCAACCTTATTGGTACCCAGCAACGCCGCCGGTTGAGCGCTGGGTAGCACGTTGAACAGCGCGGGAATCTGGATCAGTCCGCCGCCGCCCACCGCCGCGTCGATCAGGCCGGCGGCGAAGGCGAACACGCAAAGAATGACAATATCGACCATGAAATCAGGCTCTGACTATGTAGGGTTGATGAGGGTCCAGCGGCACCACGCGTGCCGGATCATTGACCCCGAAGACACGCAACATCCAGCGATCACGGCCGTCGTAACGGGGTGTAAAACCATCCCGGGCATGCAGGGTTTGCTGGTTCTTGAAGACCAGCATGTCCCCTGGTTGCAGCAGTATGTGGTGCACGACATCGGGATGATTGGCGGCGGCGGCGAACAGCTGGAGGGCAAACTGCGCATTGGCGCAGGTCGTTTCGACACTCGCTTTGTTGTAGCGGCAATACAGGCCATCGTTTGCGCTTCTGTACAGCAAGGGGACGTTTTCCAGCACATTCCCCTGCTTGCCGAAGGAGGCCGGTCGGCGAACGGTGAAGTTCGGTCGTGACAATTCTTCTTCGACGCAGGCCGGCAGAATGGCCAGCACCTCGTCAATTGCGACGATGCGCGTCGGCACGTCGAGCTCGCAGCGCAGGCCGGTCAGGGACAGGTACTCCGGACAGGCCGACAACTGCGAGACGGGCTCGCAGGTCAAAGGCAAGTGAGGGTTGTCGACATGCATGTCCAGATCCGCGCGCGAGCCATAGGAGCTCTTTTCGGTCTCTCGCTTATGCTTGGGCGATACGTGACGGAACACCGTGTCGTTGCTCTCACCGTCGTACGCCAGCGGACAGGTTTGCAGAGTTTGCAGCACGGACAAAATAGCCCCGGCCAGCGTCGGCACGTTCTCGATACCCGGCTCCAGGTCATAGGGCGTGGCGGGCAGTTGCGGGTCCAGCGGCAGCCCCCTGATGATCATCGCCACTTCAGGGGCCTGTGGAAAATTGCGCAGCTGCTGGATTTTCTCGGTGCACAGGACACTTTCCAGCAACAGCCCCAGGACCTGCATGTGGCGGATACCCGAGGCGCTATCGGTCACGTCCAGCGATGCCAGACCGGCCTGAAGTGTGCGTTGTTCTTCGAGCGACAGATGAATTTGCGGTATCTCCCGTCGGGTCGACGTCACTGAATTTTTTTCCTGCCATTCATGAATTACTTCATCAACACCCGCTGCGGCTTTCCCGATTACTTCTTCCAGCTTCGACACGTCCTTGCGCTCCTGTTTGCCCCATCCTTGTGGGTTGAACGGGAAGGTTAACGGAAGGACCTTTTTTGTGTTGCAATGCCGCGTTGTGAAAAATGCAATGAGGTGGAGAGTGGCATTGAATATGTTGGGGGAACTTGAAGCCTTCGCGACTGTGGCTCGCAAGCGCAGCTTCGTCGCCGCGGCACGGACTCTGGGGCGCTCCCCCAGCGCACTGACCCGTGCCGTTCAAGCCCTGGAGGAAAGTGTGGGGCTCAAGTTGTTCCATCGCTCGTCCAATGCCGTGACCTTGACCGAAGCGGGTGAATGCTTATTGCCCCACGCGCACAAAATGCTCGATCTGCAACGTGAGGTGGATGAAGACCTGGCCGGTCTCAGCGGCCTGGCCTCCGGCTGGATCCGTTTTTCCGCCCCCGAGGTTCTCGGGCACGGAGTATTGCCCCGGTTGATCGCGCAATACTGCGAGCGTTATCCGGACGTTAACATCGATGTGATTTTCACCGATGAGATCATCGACCCGGCCAAGAGCAAGCTGGACTTCTCGATTCGCGGTGCGTTCCCACAATCCAGCGACTTGATCGGCTTTGCGCTCTGGAGTTACTCACGTTATCTGTACGCCAGCCCCGACTACCTGGAGCGCAACGGCATGCCCGACTCCATCGAGGCACTGGAGTCGCATTCGCTGATCCTGCATACGGCGCCACGGATTCTCAAGGAGTGGAATTTTCGCAGTGAGGAGCAGGCCATCAGCTTTCGGGTGCATCCAAAATTTCGTTTCAGCTCCGGTCTGGCGGTATTCCAGGCAGCCCTGGCGGGCGTCGGGATCGCCCGCTTGGCAGATTGGATGGCGGAGCCCGAAGTGGATGCGGGACGCCTGTTTCGGGTTTGTCCTGAGTACAAGCTCACCTCCAGCAACGGTGAGAGCCCACAGATGCACGCGGTGTACCCGGCCGGAAATTTGCCAATGCGGGTGAAGGCCTTGATGGAGATGATCCGTGGCTTAGGTGAAAGCCTCGAATGTAAACGCGGCTCAGCACTAATATGAGGTTACGGGGCGACTCACTAATGCCATAGCAGTAACCCACGACCAGCATGCGGATCATCAGTTCAGGATCAATTGAAGGGCGCCCAATGGGCTATAGAACTCGGTGAGATAATGGCGCTGGCCGCCCAGATCGAGACACCGATCAATGCTGCGCAGAAGATGATTTGCTGGGATGTGATCTTCAAGGTTGAACGAGTAAGACAGTCGATCCTGCCCACTCAATAACTGTCCCATCATGCTGCTTACTCTCCCGCTGGCCGATGCGAATGTTTTGCTGCGAGCCCGGTAGGAGAGCTACTTGTTCAATAAATCGATCGAAAACTGTCAGTCAAAGAACTGCATACCTGCGTATGGATAGCGCCGACATTGCTCAAGCCGCGAAGCCAGACTTCCGACATGCACTTCCAGTCGGTGCCCGTCGGGGTCTGAGAAATAAAACGAGTCACCCTCGCTCGAATTGGTTTTCCACTCGATAACGTTCCGTAACCGCAAGCAAATAGTTAAATTTTCAAAATCGTCCTGCCCCACCGAAAACGCATAGTGAGTGTAATCAGGATGCTTTTCTGAGGCACAGTTCTCATCGAAAGACAAACAAAGCCAGAGATCGCCAAGGGTAAGATAGGCCCCCGTTTCCCAGCGAGCAGCCAGCCTAAAGCCGAGTAGCCCCACATAAAATTCGATACTGCGAGGAAGGTTCGCAGTCGCCAACGTAAGGTGATTCAAGCCAGTCAACATGAGCACCTATCCAGAACAAGTCGATGAGAGGGGTTAAGCATACCAACGTCGACTTTTTTCAACACAATCAGCCAGAAGCAGTCGTTCAACCGCTTTAGAATTGAAGCAGAAAGTCTGCGATGATTCAGCTAGGCCGCTCGTATCGAAGGTAGCCATGTGAACCTGTCCCCATACAGATGAAACCTGCTCGCTCATACATGAGCCCAGCTGGGTTATCAGGATGCACGCTTAAGCTCAGACGGGTGAAACCCCTTTGCTTTGCTGTGGCTGCATAGGCGTCCAGCAGTGTTCGTCCAATACCGTTTCGCCTGCAGATCTGACTGACGTTGATTGTGCAAAGCTCCGCGTAATCCTGCTCTGGGACCCATAACGAGTACCCAGCGAACTGGTTATCTTTTATTGCTACCGTCAATCGATCAAAGTTCTCTACCCAACGGGTAAGGTGTCGCTCCAACTGTAGCCGCCATGCATCTTCGTGATCAGGTTCCCAACGCCGTATGTAGTCCTGCTCGCCCCTGTATATCGAAGGAATATCGGCAACGCAGGCTTGCCTTAATATGAGCGCCATCCTGGGACCTCATGGGAATGAATTGGGACATGCACCCTATGATATGACGAGGAGGTCAACCCCGGTCAACGGTCTGGGTGTGATCGGCCGCTTCGGCCGGTTGCAGTCCATCATGAGAGGCCGCAATCGGCCGGTTCTGTTGAGAAAGTCGGCTTCGAATTCCACTGCAAAAAAGTACGCGCCTGAGATTGAAACTGAATTTCTGGCAGAAGGCTCAGGACTTGGATTTCACGTAGCGGCGTGCAACAGACGTGTTTTCATCCATCAATATTCGAGTGTCTTAGGAAAACCGATTTTTTCAACAGAATCGGCCGCAAGCAGCCCCTCTCCCATCAGGCAGACCACACTACCGCGTTTGTCACGACTTGCCCTCTGCGCCCCCTCCCCCGGAAAGCTGATCTGCCACCACCGCCTAGATCCGATGATGTTCCAGCAAAAAGTCCACAAACAACCGCACCCGCGCAGGCATTGCCGAGCCGCCTACGAACACCGCATGAATCGGTTCCCGGTCACCGGGGTTCCAGGCTTGCAGCAGTGGTATCAGGTCGCCGCGCTGCAGATCCTCGTTTACGGTGAACTCGCCGATACGCGCAATGCCGGCACCGACTCGCGCAAGTTGTGCCAGCGCTTCACCGCTGCTGCATTCGATGTTGCCGCTGACCTTCAGGGAAAATTCTTTCCCGTCGCGGATGAATGGCCAGTTGGGCTCGGCACGCCGGAAGTTGAAACCCAGGCAGTTGTGCCGGAGCAGGTCTTCCGGTTCCTGGGGGGTGCCGTGGCGCTCTAGATACTCGGGCGATGCCACCACGACCTCACCGGTGTCGCCGAGCCTGCGTGCGGTCAGCGGGCTGTCGGGCAGATGGCCAAAGCGTATTGCTACGTCGGCTTGGCCGCCAAGAATGTCGACCACTTCGTCGCCAAGGTTGAGGTCGACGACGATGTTCGGGTACTGCGCGCTGAATGCCGCCACCAAGGGAACGATGGTCTGCCGCCCATGGCCAAGGGCGGCGCTGACCCGTAATCGGCCCCTGGGCACGCCCTGGTCGGCGATGGCCTCTTCCATCTCGTTCATGTCCGCCAGGATACGTCGGGCACCGCGCAGGAACGCCTCGCCCTCGGCGGTGAAGATGATCGCGCGAGTGGTGCGCAACAGCAGCCGGGTGCCAAGGCGTAGTTCGGTACGCGCGATGATCCGGCTGACCGCCGAGGGTGTCAGCCCCAATGCACGGGCGGCCGCCGAGAGGCTGCCCTCCTGCGCCACGCTGGCGAACACAAGCATTTCACCGGATCTGCCGTTGAAGTCCATTTGTGCCTCTTGCGCAAAGGTGATTGCCAAAAATGCTATCTACCGCCTCAGAAGTCTGGATCGTAGCATTGGCGGCATAGATAAGGAGCCTTTCATGCGTATCAATCCACCCCTCGTTGCACTCGCCATGGGTGCCTTTGGCATCGGCGTTACCGAGTTCGCCCCCATGGGCATGTTGCCGAGCATTGCGGCGGACCTCGGCGTTTCGATTCCTGCTGCGGGCCTGTTGGTGAGCGCTTACGCCCTGGGCGTACTGCTCGGCGCGCCACTGATGACCCTGACCACCGGCAGGATTCCCCGGCGCTACCTGCTGATAGGGCTTATGGCGATTTTCACCCTGGGCAATCTGATGTCAGCCCTGGCGACCGATTACTACAGCCTCATGGTCGCCAGGGTGGTGACCTCACTGAACCACGGCGCGTTTTTTGGCGTGGGCTCCATCGTCGCCGCCAGCGTGGTCGCCCCAGAGAAACGCGCCGGCGCGGTGGCGGCAATGTTTATGGGCCTCACCCTGGCGACCATCGGCGGTGTGCCGCTGGCTGCCTGGTTTGGCGAACTGTTCGGTTGGCGCACCGCGTTCTGGGGCATTACCGGCCTCGGCGTGGTGGCCATGGCCGCATTGTGGTTCGCCCTGCCCAACCTGAAGACGCCGCCAAGCGTCGGAGTAATGGCCGAAATTCGCGTACTGGGCCGTGGCCCGGTGCTGGGTGCGTTGGCCCTCACCGTAGTCGGCTCGGGTGCCATGTTTACCGTCTTCACCTACATCGCGCCGATCCTCAGCAGCGAGACCCACGCGTCCACCGCCTACATCACCGCGATGCTGGTGCTGTTCGGCGTGGGGCTGACACTGGGCAACATGTGGGGTGGCAAGGCTGCCGACCGCTCGATAGATCGCACCCTGATCGTATCGTTGAGCGTGCTGATTGCCGTCTTGCTGGCGTTCACCGTACTGATGCGCTGGCCGTTGCCAGCTGCCGTGGCCATCCTGATATGGGGCATCGCCAGCTTCGCCCTGGTACCGCCGCTGCAGATGCGCGTGATGGAAGCCGCCAAGGACGCCCCCAACCTGGCCTCGGCGGTGAACATCGGCGCCTTCAACTTCGGCAACGCGATTGGTGCGGCACTGGGCGGCGCGGTGATCAACGCCGGGTTGGGTTATCCGGCGATTTCCCTGGCTGGAGCGGCAATGGCGGGGCTGGGGTTGTTGATGGTGCTGGGGTTTGCTTGGCGGTCGAGGGCGGTGGCGGCAGCGGTGGTGTGAGGAGGATGTGAGCCACTGACCGAGCCCCCCTGTGGGCCTCAGTACCTGCCGGATCATGTTCAAGGACTCCGTTGTGGTGATTTCGGCCGCCGACATGAGTCATTCGCCCGATGTGGGCGACTACATCATTGCGTATGCGCTGTCGAAGGGCGTCGACAAGCCATAAATCGTCGGTTACCACCGCCAGAAAAATAATCCCCAGTTTCGGGGATTATTTTTGCTGGCTGGAAGGTAGGCCCGAACACTACTCAACCATAAGCCCGCGACGCACTCGCCCTGCCCTTTTATAGGCTCTGACCACCGTATTGGTTTCACAAGAAATGATCCCCTCAAGGGCCCCCATTCGGGCGGTTGAGACGGTCCACAGATCATGAATATCACGACACAACACATGCCAAAACAACTGCGAGCTTCCACTGGTACCAAATAGGCAACGGGTGTGTTCGTCCTTCGCCAGCTCCAGGGCAATACCCTCCGCCGCACCAGGCCGAGTTTGTAACGACAGAATCGCCTCGACCCCATAGCCAACCAACAAAGGCTCAAGTTCCACACGAAAGGTCAGTGCACTACTGTCGACAAGCCCGCTTAGCATCCGCTGAGCCTTCGGTTCGCTGACGCCACACGTTTCGGCCAGCACGCCCAGGCTGGCCCGCCCATCCAGCATTAACGCGTCCAGTAGCCGCATCTCATCAGCATTCAGGCTCACAGGCCCGGCCCGCAACGGCTCAGTAGGCACCGAACCATCAATCCGCCAGCGACTCGCTCGTCGGAACGATCTGAGCACCACTTGCGATTGAACCTGCTTTACCCCTGGCACCAGCGGCAACGCTCGCACCACCATGTCAGAAAGCGCTTCCACACTCGGCAAATTGATCTCGGTGAAGATGTCGAATTCTCCAGTTGTCGCCATGACCACCTGGGTCTGCGCCAACTGCGTCAAGTGCTCCGCCACTTCCCTCTGACGCCCATCGGCCACCCGAATCCATGCATGCAGCACCGGGCCGCTACCTACGACTACCGGATCAAGCTCTCCGATCACCCGGATATAGCCACTGTCCATCAGGCGTTGCAGGCGCCGCGAAAGCGTACGCTCCGCCACGTCGCAGCACGCACTCAGGTCCCGCCAAGTACCGCGAGGATTTGCTTGTAGCGCAATCAGGCAGGCCAAATCGGTTTCATCCAGCGGAAAATGTCTTTTTTCATCCGTATCGACGATTGACGAGACCATAATCTTACAATACCTTCACTAAAGTGGCTAAATTAGAACAAAACAAAGCCGCACATGTCCAAAAATAATTACAATTCAAAAACCAAAGGCACAAGCCAATGAATTATGCGACTCAAACGTCCGAAGCGGCAAAGCCGCAGGTATCAACCGCGCGCAAAATTGCTGCCGGCAGCATTGGTAATGCGGTCGAGTGGTTCGACTGGACGATCTATGCGTCGTTCGCGGTGTTCTTTTCCACACAATTCTTTCCGAAAACAGACGAAACGGCCTCTCTATTGGCGACTTTCGCTATTTTCGCCGTCGGTTTCTTCATGCGTCCAATCGGCGGTTGGGCGTTAGGCATATATTCTGATCGTTATGGCCGCAAATCAGCATTAGGAGTCACCATCATGCTGATGGCTGGCGGCTCACTGATGATCGGCATTACTCCCACTTACGAGCAGATCGGTCTGCTCGCGCCGGTGTTGCTGGTAATAGCGCGACTGATGCAAGGTTTGTCGTTGGGAGGTGAATACGCGTCAGCCTCTACTTACCTTGCCGAGTTAGCGCCAGATCACCGTCGCGGCTTTTTTTCGAGCTTTGTATTCTTCAGTTCCGCCGCAGGCATTCTGACCGCATCGGCGATCGGCTGGGCACTCACCACCCTCCTTACCGACGAGCAGATGAGAGAGTTCGGCTGGCGAATTCCGTTCTTGCTCGGTGCCTTGGGCGGTATCGCAGGCATTTGGCTGCGTATGTCGGTGCCTGAAGCTGAAGGTTCCAAGGCGCAAGCCCCTAATAAAGTCGAGAAACAACCTCTACGCACCCTACTGCGCGATTACCCACGCGAGACCCTACGAATTGTGGGATTTTCGATCCTGAGCACATTTGCCTTTTACCTGTTCGTTATCTACATCCCGACCTATGCCATCCGAGCACTGCACGTGGAGTCCTCGACAGCGTTCGCTGCAAATACGGTTGCCATGGTTGCGTTCATGCTCGTGCACCCACTTTTCGGCATGCTCTCTGACAAGTTCGGGCGCAAGCCGCAACTGATTGTTTTCGCCCTGGGTTACCTACTGTTTTTCTACCCGATTATTACCAACATGCAGCCGACATTTTCGTCGATCCTGATGGTGGAGTTGTTCGGCCTGTTGCTCTACGCGCTTTATACCTCGATCGCTCCAGCCATCATGTCTGAGCAATTCCCGAGCAGCGTTCGCGCCGTCGGCATTGGTGCGCCCTACAACCTGATGGTGGCTTTGCTCGGCGGTACCACGCCGTATTTGCTGACCTGGCTGCAGAGCCACGGTCAAGAGAGCTGGTTCTTCTATTACGTGCTTGCAGGCGCTGCACTCACCCTTCTTACCTTCATCAAAATGCCAGAGACAGCCGGAAAACCACTGAAATAGTCACTGGCTCCAACAACACTATGCGATCCCCGTCAACGCCCGTCGAACACGGGGATACCGACCCACAAATTTTAGAACCTAAAACTTATGCACGAAAGACCCGAAGCCCTTTGTTTCCAGACTGCTCTGCAGATCGCCCATCTGATCGCTACCCGGCAGATCACCTCGCGCGCCGTCACGCAATACTTTCTGGACCGTATTGCTCTCGGCGGTGCGCTTAACGCGTTCACGGTGGTGTTCGCCGAGCAAGCTTTGGCGGCAGCCGATGCCGCCGATATTGCGCTCGATACAGGGCGCCCATTGAGTGCGTTGCATGGCGTGCCGGTTGCCATCAAGGACAATATCGAAATCGCCAACACCCTGGCATCGGCGGGCTCGTTAAGCCGCCTGACCACGATCAGTTCCGTGACCAGCACCGTCGCGCAACGTTTACAGGCGGCCGGCATGGTCATCCTGGGCAAGACCCAGATGACCGAATTTGCCTTTGGATTATCCGGACAGAACCCGACCCGAGGCACGCCCTGGAACCCCTGGGACGCCAAGCTGCATCGCGCTCCGGGCGGATCATCTTCAGGCGCGGCGGTCGCTGTCGCAGCAGGGCTTGTACCGATTGCAGTGGGTGGTGATACCGGCGGATCAATACGCGCTCCCGCATCGCTGAATCATTTGGTCGGATTCAAGCCGTCCAGCGGACTCATCAGCGTGGACGGTGTCGTTCCACTCGCACCAAGCCTGGACGTGCTGGGCCCCATCGCCCGCGATGTTTACGACACCCATGCGCTCACAGCCATCATTGCGAGTCCATCTAGCCGCGACGGGTTGAACGTTCAGTCTGAACTTGGCAATGAGCTGTTCCCCACCACGCCGGGCACAGTGTTCGTACTGGACCCGAGTGCGTTCCCCTGTGCGCTGTCCATGGGTACCCGCCGGGTATGGGACCAGGCCTTGGCCAATCTTAATGCGGCTGGCTGGACGCTCGAGAGCTGGCTTCCCAATGAGGAATTGGATATCGGCCAGCTTTCCGAGTGCAATTCGATGATCATTGCTTATGAGGGTTATCGCGAGTTTGGGCACCTTGCACATGACCCCGCGCAGCTACTCTGGAAGGTGGTGCGCCATCGGATCCTTGCGGGCGCGCAGATCAGCCGTGACACCTACGAACACGCGGTTGCGCAGCGTGTAAAGACAACCGAGGCCTTCACGCGAGCGATCGGCGTATCCGGTGTTTTGCTGATGCCTGTCAGCAGCCACGGTGCCCTGCCCCTAGATGACGAGGACACCAACCACGCCAGTATTGGAAAGTTCAGCCGGGCCGGTAATTACCTCGGCATTCCAGCAATCGCCCTACCTGCCGGTTTCGATGAAGCACAGATGCCGATTGGCATGCAGCTACTATCCCCGGTGTTTACAGACATGCACTTACTGAAAACAGCGAGCGCCATGGCACCTTCGCTTTTACTTGACGAGCGTAGGCCTGAACTTGGGCGATGGAGGCTTTAAGCCTGCGCAGTCGATTGCTAACCTCGCGAAAGGCAGAAATCGGCCAGTGAGAGCCGTAGTCGCGGCCATTAATTCCTGCAGTCCTCGGTGACTAAGTCCCGGTAACCACGTGTGTTCTCCATATCCAGGGCGCCGTCGAACTGCAACACACGTAGCGCAATCACGAAGACACAAAAAAAGCCCACTTTGTGGGCTTTTTCGTACGCGGGGTAAAAGTGCTAATTACTTGTTCCGCATTAGCACATACGCTTCACCGCCGTTGCGGTCATGATGAAGAATAAAGTTGTTGTCCTGGATACGCACCTTCGATGGCACACGATCTGCTACCGGCGTTTGCGAGTAAGTCTGCGCGGCACTCAACAGTTGGCGGGTCAGGCTGTCGTCGGGTTGCGTCGGAGTGGTAACGACACATTCCTTTTCAGAGAGTTGTACGGAGAGGTTTTTGTCTGCGGTGAAGCCGCTGCGCATGAAGCCCATGTCCTGGAGGTCGTTGATGCCGAACCGCTTGGCCGCTTCTGCAGAGCCGGCGAATGAGGGGGCGGTCTTCAGGCAGATGTCGACGAAGGCTTCGATGGCCTTGGAGGTAACAGGCGTCGATACGGTTGGCGTTGCAGTGGTGCAGCTGGCGAGAACTAACAAGCTGGACAAGGCAAGTGTGCGGAACAAAGTATTGGACATGAAACGGGGATCCTTCCATTTGAAATTCGGAGTGCGGCGTGGGCTGAGCGGCGTCGGAACGGACCGCCTGCGAATGGTAAATTAAAAGGGAGTACTGGGTTTACGACTTTGTGAACCCCGGCGCTTGCTGGCAGTGCGCTCGCGACGTGAACCGGTGTGCACCTGGGCCAGCCTGATGAAGTTCGGCAAATTCGCTTAGCAACAGATTGCATAACCGCGACAGGCAAGAGGCTCTCGATTTCGCTAAATGCTGACTGGCCGCCATGGGGCAGCAGTCAGCCTAAGCGGACACGTAGGATGCCATCCCTAGGCGCTGCTACCCGTCAAAGACGGTGGATTTTAATCTGGAGTCCTTCATCCTCGTCCGGGGCCCGAAAGTAGCTAGTGATCAGATCGAACTCAGCATCTGTCGCCGCAAACTCATGGTCGGCGCGGCGGTTGCGGATATGCAACCTGCCTCGACAGGTCTCATCGTCCACCTCAAGGTAGTGGACACAATGGGCAACCCCGGCTGAGTCAGCGAGGCCGCGCAACCATTGTCGATCTTCAGGGGTGTTGGCGGGAAAATCCAAGACCACCGTCACGCCAGTATTCAGCACATCGACGACGAGCGGGCCCACCACCTCTCTAATCTGGCGCGACAGGCGCACGTAATCGGTTACTGACTTGATCTGATTAGGGTAAAGCCGTGACAGCCAATGATCCTCACTCAGCAGAATCGCCGACTGTTCGGCTGCCAAACTTTTGGCCAGCGTTGATTTGCCGGATGCAATCTTGCCTGAGATCAGATGAAGCACGGGTTTGGGCATAGGGGACGTCTCCTTGTCGAACCCTGATGATGCTCATACAAAAGCGTCGAAGCAACCACAGATACCTCACTTCGGGTCGAATCGGCTAGTCGCCAGCATCGGCCAGAGTGCCGTATTCGGTGCGGCGAAGATGCACTGCGCTTATCTCTTGGCCATCCGTTACAGGTCGGCAAATACAGGATGCCGTCGACGGGCTGAACCACACACCGTCGGTCATGTGAACGTGTGTTGGATATACGCTTACTTTTTTTGAGCGCACATATCAGGTTTTCAGGTGCAGCACAAATGCACCGCCCAGTACCAGAACAACGCCCAGCACCTGCACCTTTCCCAGTCGTTCCTTGAAAAACACATAACCCAAAATTGCCGCGATACCGCCCGACAATGTGCTGATTACTGTCACCACCGAAACTGATCCCGACACCGCTCCATAAGCGAACGCCGAAAAACCACCTAGGTTCATCAGGCTCACGCCCGTTAGCGCCATGCAGTTTTTTAAGGGCGGAAATTTCAACCCTTCCTTGATCTTCAAAACCATAACGAACATTACAATCAGCCCGACCAGATAGGCCAGCCAAAGCATGGTCACTGGTCCGAGGACGGGGAGAACGAAATGCCCCTGCAACCAAAAACTGGTGCCGAAGAACACAGCCGCCAGTAATGCAAAGGAAATTGAACTACTGGCCTGCGTAGTGTGTGGCACTTTCGAGTCAGAGTGAATGCTGGAGAGAATTACTCCGAGCACGCACAAGGCGATGCACAGCAACTGGATTAGACTGATCTGCTCACCGCCAGCCCATGACAGCAATGTCGTAACCACACCGTAGGACGTCACCAGCGGCGCAACGATAGAAGCTTTGCCAAGTGCGAACGCTTTGGACAGGGCCAAGGCGCCGAACACAGTCAAAACGGCAGCGGCGATGCCGATGAGCCAAATATCGAATGGTGCTGCCATGGATTTAAGAATGAAGGTCGGGAACACGATCAGCAGCATGCTCATGATGGCAAAACCCATCGTCTGACCGAAAAACACGGCGCGTTTGACGCCGACTGCGCGAGCGTTTAGGCCCACTAAAAAATCTGTACCGCCCCAGAGTAAGGCAGCCAGCAACCCCATTAGTACATCCACGTTTTGTCCTTATAGATGCTCGCTTTGCACATCGAGAGTCCTTCAGACTCCTAAGTGTTCCTGCGTCGGGCCCTCATGGCCTTGTAGAGTATGCCGATGGTCATCGGGATATTGGCCCTACTTTTGAGCAACAGATCATAGCCTTCAGGTTGTAAGTAGCGATAGGCGTCGTAGCCCCCCAAAAAAAATCGAATGCAAACATTTCTACCAATCCTTTTATCAAATACCTCGCCTCGGCCCCGTCCGAGACCACTTCGAAGATCGAGGCTTTGTTGTTCTCTACACCGCTTCAACCACTTTGTGACATGGCCACCTGCAACGCATCACTGAACTTGGCGGGATGCTTGATATTTGGCGTTGTTAGCGGTGTGCGCCCAATGGCGATGACCGTCACCTGTCGGCTTTCGGGATCTAGGAATTGCCGGCGCAAAGATGCGTGGGGTTTACAGAGGCCGCAAGAAAAAACCGTCCAACAATCTGGTGGTAAGCTTAATTGACCGCGCCTGCGCTGGAAAAAGTAAATCTAAACTAGCGCGCGACTTTGAAATCAGTCGCCAGACACTTTATCAGTACTTGAGATCTACTCAGGGGACTCCTCAGTCACATCCCGAATCGGCACCCACTTAGTGATTTTTAGAATTCGCCAGTATGTGTTCTTTGGTGTCCTGGTCGATGATAGTGCGCAGCACCTCAAACAGCGGCGCGGCATCTGTGTATTTTTTGCCATAGGCAAGATTGAATTCGTAATCGAAGCCCGTTGGGTTCTTGCCTTGGTTGTGCTGCAGCATCGTCTCCAACTTATCCAGCGCCTTGACGGCTACGGCCTCTGGCGACGAAGCATTTTCATAGTCATCCCAAAGCGCCAGTATCTCGGCCTTTAACGGTTCATCCAGGGCACTGGTCAAGAGCAGGAGATCGTTTCTCTCTTGCTCGCTCTTGTTGGGAAACGCATCTTGATTAATGGCGGGAACATCTCCGTTAATGGCCTCCCCCAAGTCGTGGATAACACACATCTTGAGCATTTTCAGCCGATCGAGATCAGTCAGGTAGTCCCCAAAGACAATGGCCATCAGGCAAAGGCGCCAGCTATGCTCCGCCGTGCTTTCGGTGCGCCCGCAAGAGGTGTGCGCGCTTCTAAGCACGTCTTTGAGCTTTTCCGCCTCGCGTAGAAATTCGAGGCGCCCTTTGATTTTTTCGATGTCCATGAAAACCTCTGATTCAGTCGGCGAACCGAATACCGCTCACCTTGTTCACGCCAGACTAAATCTCAAGATGTTCAGCGTCCACGCATAAAATATGCAGGGCGATGCCGTCAGAGCGACTCGACCAAGCGCGCTGTTGTTCCGTCGCACAGGGGCATACGCGTCCAACGACACAGGCTTTGGCTAATCGGAACGATGGACGAATTGTTGTGGCCCGTCAGAAACTCCAGCGCGGGTGGCGCAAACGCTTCCCGCCAATCCAATTTATCCAGGGCGAGCTCGGTGCTGATGATATTGGGCGTAGCGAAGCGCCATAGCGAGCGACCCAGCAGTTCACTGACCGGACTCGTGAACTGGGCGGCGCGCGAAGGAGAACAAGCAAGCAGACGGTGCGTCAAATCACACATGAGATGAACAGGACGCGAGCTTTCCCGCACCATTCGTCCCAGCGCTTGATCCGCCGCGGTGGTGAGACGAGCGGCCAGCAATTGCTCAAGTTTTTTGTGCGCGAGAGGATCCAACTCGAGTACGCCACTCTCCCAGCGAGAGATAGTCGATTGAGTGACGTTAAACAGCTCCGCGGCATGGGATTGTTTGACCCGGTGTAACAGGCGCCATCGCCTGAGCATAACGCCGGGTAAGACAGGGCTTAACAACATGTCAGACATTTGGTATTACGGAAAAGTGGAAGGTCTCGCAAGTTTGCTCTGTGCGAGACCTGCATGCAAATGGGCTAAAGAGTGATTGTTTTACCTCGAAAACAGCCGCTCTGCAGCCCTCTCCTGGCGTATGACACCAATCCCCGACCCAGAGCGTCTCAGCCCATCAAAGCCGAAACCGCCCCACCGACTGCGCCAACTGCCCCGCCAGCGCCGACAACTCATCCGTAGTCCCGGCCGTCTGGCCAATCACCCGTGTATTGCCTTCCGACATCCCGGCAATCATCTCGACCTGATGCGCGATCTCATTACTTGCCAGGCTCTGCTCACCAATCGTGCGGGTAATGTCGTTAACCAGCTGCGTAGTATTCAACGTCGCGTCAAGAATCTCACGGATCGCCCGCTCCACATCGGCCGTGACGGCCATGCCTTTATCCACCTGGGCCACCCCCTCTTCCATGCTGGTGACAGCCTCGCGGGTGCTTTGCTGGATGCGCGTGACCATGCTGGCGATTTCCTGGGTGGAGGCGCTGGTGCGCCCTGCCAGGCTGCGCACTTCGTCAGCCACCACGGCAAAGCCGCGCCCCTGCTCGCCGGCGCGGGCGGCTTCAATGGCGGCATTGAGGGCCAGCAGGTTGGTCTGGTCGGCAATGCCCTTGATTACCTGGATAATGCTGTAGATGCCTTCGGACTCCTTGTCCAGGGTGCGGATCACCTGGGCCGAGTGTTGCGCCGAGCGAGCGATGGCGTCCATGTCGCTGACGACTTGGTGAATAACTTGCCCACCGTTTTTGGCCAGGGTTTGCGCCTGGTTGGCCATTTCCAGGGCGTGCTCGGCATGCCGGGTGATTTCTTCGATGCTGGCGGTCATTTGGCTGGTGGCGGCGGACATGGTCCCCGCTGCAGAACTCTGCTGCTGACTGCTGGCAGCCACTTCATGGCATCCGTTGCTCAGTTGTTGGCTCATGCGCGTAACGCCCTGGGCATTGCTGCGCACCACGTCGATCATGCCGCGCAGGTCATGCTGCATAACAGCCAGGCTGCGAATCAGCATGCTTGCCTCATCGCGGCTGGCGGGTTCGGGAATCGCTTCGCTAAGGTTGCCATGGGCAATGCTCTCGGCAATCTGCCGCGCCAGTTGCAGCGGCCGCATGATGCTGCGGGTGACCCAGTAGCCCTGGGCAACCAGCAACAGCAGGCACAGCACCAGCACCACCGCGAGGGTAAAATTGGCGCTGCGCACGGTTTGACGGGTCTGCTCGCCAGTGGCCTTGGAGTTGTTTTCGATCAGTTCACTGAGGCTGGCCATCCGGCCTTCCAACTGTGTGAAGGCGTCGCTGAAGGTGCCCAGTTCTTGTTGGGCCGCAACCGGATCGTTCAGCGCCACGCCGACAATCCGCTCCCCCAGGGCGATGTAATTGTCGAGGCTGGGCTTGATGTCACTCAGCGCGGCTTCGAGGGTCGGGTTGAGCGGCAGCGCAACGTTATTGCCCAGCGCCTCGCGAAAGTGCGCGGTATGGTCGGTGACGGCTTCAAGTACTTCATCCCGACTGCTGACACTTTTGCCCAGCCCCACCAGCATTGCCGACAGCACATCGGCGCGCAGCGCGTCGTGCATCATGTCGGCCTCCAGATGATTGCTCAGGGCGGTCATGCTGACCTCACTGTCAATCATCGCCGCCTCCATCCGCGCATTCCCCAGGTAGTTCACCAGGCTGATGACCAGCACGGTAAGCACACTGGTGCCGATCAGCAAAAACAGACGAAGTTTTATCGACATCCCTAAGCCCTCTGCGGTTATGGCCTAAAACAAGGTATTGATAGCTGTCGTTTAAAACCCATCGACGCGTTCGTTACCACTGATTTAAGCCTACTTGCAGGTTTTCGCCTTGGTGATGGCGGTTAGGTGTCCTTTGTGACGCCTGACGTCGCCGCCGACTCCTGTGCTGAACGGGATTTATCGGTATAGCAACGTCGCCTGAAAGGCGTGCGCAACCATTTGCTCAGCCGTGTGTTCCCCGTCAATGCGCAAGACCGGCACCGTCTGCCTGGAAATCCACGCCTCATGCCGCGCGCGGTTGCGCCCGGAACAGCGCGGATCGTCATACTGGGAGGCCCATTCGCGAAAGGCGACATGTATCTCGTGCATATCGCCCCCGGGGGCAATGCGCTCCCCAAAGAGGCGCTTTTCACGCAGGTCCAACCGCTGAAGGCGCACAGGTGTTGGCGTTATCACGAACACGATCAGGTCCACATGCACCATAAGCGCTTCGCCCCAGCCATCAGAAGAGCCGGTCAGCACCCAGCCTTGGTCACCGAGCGCTTGCTTGATCAAACACACACGCTCATTGGGTGGCCGCTTGGTGGTGAACGGTGGGTGGGTGGGCAGCCAGTAAAAGTCATCCACATCAACGTGTGGTAGGCCCAACTGCGTTGCGAGGGCCTGTCCCAGCGTCGTTACGCCTGCACAAGAAGCTCCTGTGATGTAGATGTGCAATGTTCTCTCCATGAAGACCAGCCGGCGTTGGATTCTACAAGGGCAAAACGGGGGTAGTCCGCTTTGTTATGTTTGTTAACACCCCAGGCCGCTGATTTTCGCCAGTTCGCCTATTCTCATATTCCACCCCACAACACCATTGACCTTGAACCTAAGTGATTTGGCGACCAAGCGGCGCAGGCGCAACACTTGGATGGGCTGCACTTGTTCAATACAGGGCATGATCAGCACAGGCTTCTGGTCGTCGCCTCCATTTCACCCAGGAGACGAGAATATGGGGTATGTCACGACGCAGGACGGTGTTGAGATCTTTTATAAAGACTGGGGCCCACGGGACGCCCAGGTGATCTTCTTTCATCATGGCTGGCCACTCAGTGCCGACGACTGGGATGCGCAGATGCTGTTTTTCCTGGACCACGGCTACCGGGTCATTGCCCACGACCGACGTGGCCATGGGCGATCGAGCCAGGTTTGGGATGGGCACGATATGGATCACTATGCCGATGACGTCGCCGCAGTCGTCGACCATCTCGGCGTGCAGGGTGCGGTGCATGTGGGGCATTCCACCGGTGGCGGCGAGGTCATCCATTACCTTGCGCGCCACGGCGAAGACCGCGTGTCGAAGGCCGTTATCATCAGCGCCGTACCTCCGTTGATGGTGCAAACCCCAAGCAATCCTGGTGGTTTGCCCAAGTCTGTGTTCGATGACATGCAGGCACAGCTCAAAGCCAATCGCGCACAGTTCTACCATGACGTGCCGGCCGGGCCTTTCTACGGTTATAACCGCCCAGGTGCAGAGCCCTCCGAAGGCATCATCCGCAACTGGTGGCGCCAAGGCATGATGGGCTGCGCAAAGGCCCACTATGACGGGATCGTGGCCTTCTCCCAGACCGACTTTACCGAAGCGCTCAAGCGCATCACCCTCCCCGTACTGGTAATGCATGGGGATGATGACCAAATCGTGCCCTATGAAAACTCTGGGCTGCTGTCGGCCAAACTCTTGCAGAACAGCACGCTGAAAACCTATGCAGGGTTTCCCCATGGAATGCCGACAACGAACGCCGATGCGATCAATGCCGATTTGCTCGCGTTTATACGAGGTTAGGCAATAAAGGGCAGATCACTCTGCTGCCCTTCTGGGAAAGGGATGGATCTATTTAATTAAATGGATCTGTCCCTTTTGTTCTTGCTGAACAGCGCCGCCCCGCACTAAGATGCGACAAATTCTCAAATGCATCCAGTTATCGCGCGGAGGCTTTTCGTGTCGTCGCCATCCACTCCTTCAGCCCCTCACGCCGAAATCCGCACGCTGTACATCGATCATCACGCCTGGTTGCTAGATTGGTTGCGCAAGCGGTTGCGTCATGGCGACAACGCTGCCGACCTCGCTCAGGACACCTTTGTGCACATTCTCGGCAAGCCGGAGCGGTTGCAGGAGTTGCGTCAGCCACGGGCCTGGCTGAGCACCGTGGCCCATGGGCTGCTGGTGGATCGTGTGCGCCGCCAGCGGGTTGAACGGGCTTACCTGCAAGCCATTGCCCACCTACCGGAAGCTGGAGTGCCGTCACCGGAATCGCAGCTGATACTGTTGGAAACCCTGGTGCGCATCGACGCCCTGCTCGATGGCCTGCGCCCCAAGGTGCGCATGGCCTTCCTGATGTCGCGGCTCGAAGGCCTCAGCTACAAGGAAATCGCCGAACGTTTGGCCATCAGTCTCAGCTCGGTGGAGAAGTACATGGCCACTGCCATTCGCCACTGCTACCTGGCGCAACAATGAGTGCTCCAGATGAGGTGCTCGACCAGGCGATCGGCTGGCTGGTGCGGATCGAGTCCAACGACGCAACTCCAGAGGTCCTGGAGGCCTGTCAACGCTGGCGTCAGGCCGACGCGTTGCATGAAACCGTCTGGCAAGCGCTGCAAAAAAGCGACGCGACCTTTCAGAGTCTGGCCGTGCTGCCCGGCAGTGTGGCGCGGGATACGCTGGGGCGCCTGAACAGCAATCATCACAGCCGGCGCCAGGCGCTCAAGCTGCTGGGGATGGGGCTACTTGCCAGTGGCGTTACTGGCTGGTCACTGCGCGACAGCATGCTGGTGCCCTGGGGCGCGGACTATGCCACCGGGGTGGGCGAACGGCGGCAGTTCCTGCTGACGGACGGCACCCGCCTGCAACTGAACACCGCCAGCACGGTGGACGTGCAATTCAGTGCCCAGCGCCGGCTGATCACCCTGCGTCGCGGCGAGATGTTCATTGATACCGGCAAGGACAGCGCCGCACCCGGCGGGCGCCGCAGCTTCTGGGTCAGCAGCCGGCATGCACAGTTGCAAGCCATCGGTACCGCCTTTGCGGTGCGTGACGAGCAGCATGGCACGCGCCTGCGGGTCGAGGACGGCGTGGTGGCCATTTACGCAAATGGCAAGCCAGTCCGGGTCGCTGCCGGTGAGGAGTATCTGATCGATGCCCGCGGCAGCCACCGTGTCGAAATCAGCGCCTTCAACGCCAGTGCCTGGACCCGTGGGCAGTTGGTGGCCAAACGCATGCGCCTGCAGGACCTGACCGCCGAACTGGCGCGTTATCGCCACGGCTGGTTGCACTGTGACCCGGTCGTCGCGCAGTTGGAGGTGTCGGGGGTGTTCCAGCTCGACGACATCGACCGTGCCTTGAGCGCCTTGGGTGATTCGCTGCCAGTGCGCATCGAGCGTTTTACCCCGCTTTGGACCCGTGTCGTCGCCCGTTAAGCCGGATGAGAAAAAATCGCAAAAACTTTTACGGGTTTTGCCAAGCCCTTCGACAGACAGGCAATACACCTCGTCATTCGAAAGGAGCTCACCGTTCATGTCCCATGCTTTGAATCCCCCACGGCCCCTACAGCGCAGCGTTCTTGCGCTTACCCTCCAGAGCATTTTGCTGGGTGGCATGGCCGGCCTGCCGCTGGCCAGCTTTGCCGTGCAGGTCGAACAGGCCGATCGCCGCCACTACGACCTGGCCGCGGGGGCGCTGGAAGAGTCGCTCAACAGCTTCGCCCAGGTCGCCGGGATCACCCTACCCTTTGATCCGGCCCTGGTACAGGGCAAGCACGCGCCGGCGCTGCGCGGCGATTTTGCGGTGCATGAAGGCCTCAACCGCCTGCTGCTCGACAGTGGCCTGACCGCTACCCGCAACGCCAGCGGCAACTACCTGCTGATACCCCGTGCCGATGACGCCGGAGCCCTTCAACTGGGCGCGACCACCGTCAGCGGCCTGGCCCTGGGCTCGACCACTGAAAACAGCGGCTCCTACACCACAGGGGCGATGCAGACCGCGACCAAGCTGCCCTTGTCCCTGCGTGAGACGCCGCAGTCGGTGACGGTGATCACCCGCCAGCGCATGGACGACCAGGGCATGCGCAGCCTTGACGATGTGGTCCAGGCCACCCCAGGGCTACGCTTGTCAGCCTCGCGCCCGGCCAACAGCGAGTATTTTGCCCGTGGTTTCCCCATCACCAACCTGATGTTCGACGGCCTGCCCACTACCTATAACGCCGACTGGGTTGCCACGGCTGACCTGGCCCCCTACGACCGCGTCGAAGTGGTGCGCGGCGCCACCGGCATGATGCAGGGCGCCGGCAACCCTTCGGCCGCGATCAATATGGTGCGCAAGCGTCCCACCAGGGAGTTCCAGGCAAGTGTCAGCGCCAGTGCCGGCAGTTGGGACAACTACCGCAGCGAACTGGACATCTCCGGCCCGGTCAATGCCAGCGGCAGCGTGCGCGGGCGCTTTGTCGGTGCCTACAACGACAAGGACAGCTATCAGGATTACGCCGGGCGCGAGCGCGGCGTGTTCTACGGCATCAGCGAGTTCGACCTGAGCGACAGTACGACCTTGACCGTGGGGGCGTCCGATCAGAACGACAATAACAACATCAACTGGGGCGGCTTGCCGGTGAATCCGGATGGCAGCCATATGGGTTTCTCCCGCTCCAAGACCTTCGGCTACAGCTGGTCGCACCAGGACGTCAACAACAAGACACTGTTCGTCGAACTCGATCAACGCTTCGACAACGATTGGCGCCTGCACCTGGGTGCCTCAAAAAACTGGTCCGAATTCAAGATGATGGGTGGCGTCCTCGAACGCAACAACGATGCCACCTACCGCCAGCGCATCTTCAACCAGGGCCGGGACTTCGACCAGTCCACCTATGACTTTTTCGCCAGTGGCCCCTTCTCGCTGTTGGGCCGCCAACATGAACTGGTGGTGGGCGCCAGCAAGCGCCAGCTCAAGACCGAGGCCACCGGCGGCCACGTGTTCGTCGGCGTGCCCGACATCAACGGCTTCAGCCCCAAGGGCCTGGCTAGACCGACCGTTCCGGACGTTTACTCCCTCAGTGACAAAGTGGATCAGGAAGGTCTCTACCTGACCACCCGCTGGAACCTTGCCGACCCGCTGAAAGTCATTCTCGGCGCACGCCTGGACTGGTACGACGCCGCCTCCATCTATGACCAGACCAACGATCAGTACTACACCTCGGGCAAAACCAAGGAAGTGCGCCACGTCACCCGCTATGCCGGGGTTATCTATGACCTGGACGACAACCACTCGGCTTATGCCAGCTACACCGACATCTTCCAACCCCAGACCGAGAAGAACGGTGAAGGTGCCGGGATCAAGCCGATCACCGGCGAAAACTATGAAGTGGGCATCAAGGGCGAGTACTTCGGCGGCGCGCTGAACGCCAGCGCTTCGCTGTTCCAGATCGACCAGCTCAACCGTGCAGCGGAAGTGGCGGACGCCAGTGTCTGCCGAGTGATCCCCGCCGGCAGCTACGGCTGCTATGAAGCCGCCGGCAAGGTGCGCAGCCAGGGACTGGAACTTGAGATCAACGGCGCCCTGACGCCCAACTGGCAAGTGGCTGCCGGTTATACCTTCGCCCAGGCCAAGTACGAAAAAGATGCGGACAAGAGCAAAGAAGGCAGCCTGTTCGACACCGACGTCCCCCGCCATATGTTCAAGGCCAATACCACCTACCATCTGCAAGGCGACATGAGCCAGTGGCGCATCGGCGCCAACCTCTATAGCCAAAGCGGAACGTTCAACAAAGGCAGCAACGTGTTTGGCAAGTTCCATATCGAACAGGATGCCTACGCCTTGGTCGGACTGATGGCGGGTTACCAGGTGAATAAACATCTGGATACCCAACTGAACATCAATAACGTGTTCGACAAGAAGTACTACCAGGGCATCGCCAGCAACTCGACCTGGAGCCCGTATGACGTATTTGGTGACCCGCGTAACTTTACTGTTACCGCAAAGTACTCCTTCTAAGCGGCAGCTTGCCTGCGAAGGCCGGGTGTCAGGCACCAGAAATATTGGCTGAACCACCGCCATCGCGGGCAAGCCCGCTCCTACAGGGGAATATCGCCAGCAGCAGATTTTGGGTACACCACCATTCACAGGTGGGCGCCGGCTTGCCGGGGCCCAAAGCATACCGCCCACGGAGAAGACATCGGTGGCCGGGGCGGCACAACTGCTCGGTCGGGTGATTTCGTACAGGCTAAGAGTGTGGGGGAAGTCGCCCTTGAGGCCCCCTCCCCGTTAAACACCCCGTATTGCTTGATGCCTCTCTGTCCGGAACCCAAATGGCTGAATCACTCACTGAGTTGAGCGATCAGGCAACCCCCTGATCCCCTCAACAAGACTTAGGAATCCAGCATGATCAACAGCACTCCATATCAGCCATCAGCGGCCCTCTCAGCCAATGCTCAACCACAGATTGAAGAGCTGCGCATGCCCCCCGAGCCAGGCATGCCGAATCGACAAACTGTGCGCGTCAGCGTAGCCAATGAACACGTATTCCCGACGGCCGAAAGCTTTCATAAACTGGCCGATTCACTGGGTATTGAAAACGTCAGCGTGTCAATCGGCGCACCTCACTTCGCTGACTATGTAACCCCACCGAAAAATGTGTGGCCCGTCAGTATTCATTTCAGGCCAGACCTGCCCGACGAAAAGTTCAGCCCTGTGCAATTGGAGAAAGTGAACCGGTTTGATCAGCAGATTGACGCAGAACTGCAGCGAAACAAAATCGTAGATCTGGGGCCGCAGTGATGTCGCGGCGTCGAGAGGGTTGAACCATATTCGTGGCGACTACGCCATGCCCTGAGAAGGCGCTAGTTCCAACAAACCTGTGGCAGCAGGCTTGATCTTGGAGGCCCCGCGGGAGCACGATGGCCTCCCTACCCCCTCGACGAAAGGACTGTCGTTATGTTCCCCCTGGAGATCTGGCTGACCTATACCGCCGCCTGCCTGTTGCTGGTGCTCTCCCCCGGGCCGGACAATCTGCTGGCCATCGCCAGGGGCCTGAGCCAGGGGCGTATGGCAGCCGCCATTTCGGGGATCGCGTCGGGCACCGGGATTCTGTTTCACGTGGCCACCGCATCGCTGGGCTTGACCCTGCTGATGCAGACATCCGCCGTGGCCTTCTGGGTGGTCAAAGTCATCGGCGCCAGCTACCTGTTGTGGCTGGGCATCAAGGTCTTGCGTTCGCGCAGCCTGATCAACTTCAAACCGGCGGCGCGGCAACCGCTCAAAAACATCTTCCTCACCGGCTTCCTGTCGGCGGCGCTGAACCCTAAGCCTGGGCTGTTTGTGCTCGCGTTCATTCCGCAGTTCGTCAACCCGTCATTGGGTTCGGTCACCGTGCAAATGATGGTCTATGGCGCCTGGTTCGCCGCATTGACCGCCCTGGGCTTTGCGCTCATGGGGATCTTTGCGACGCGCCTGTCGACATGGCTGCAGCGCAAGCCAAAAGTGGTCAATGGCCTGAATGTGGGCGCCGGACTGACCTTCGTCGCGTCCGGGCTTTCGGTAGCGGCACTCAGTCAAAAATAGACCGGACCAAAGACTGGATGGCCTGCCTGTGCGCTAGACATTGCAGCGCGCGCTGGGCTTACACGGGGGCGATCCGGCGGGCGGACATGGCGGCCGCGCGCGGGGCTGTGGTTTCGATTACCCTGCACGGCGCAAACAGCCCCCCGTGACAAGGACACCCCGTGACCCGAGAACAACTTGAGCACAACCAGATCCCCGTCTATCTCGTCGCCGTGATCGGCGCGGTGCTCGGCGGTCTGCTCGCCCCACAGGCCGCACCGGGTCTTGGCGCCCTGGCAACCCCGGCGATTGCCGTGCTGATGTACGCCATGTTCCTGCAGATCCCGTTTCTGCAGTTGCGCCAGGGGCTCGCCAATAAACGCTTTATGGCGGCACTGCTGATTGCCAACTTTGTGTTGATCCCCCTGCTGGTCTGGGGCCTGACCCGTGGCTTGAGCGAGCGTCCGGCGCTGCTGATCGGCGCGTTGCTGGTGCTGCTCACGCCGTGCATCGACTACGTAGTGGTGTTTACCCATATCGGCAAAGGCGATGCGCGGCTGACGCTGGCCGCCACCCCCGTCTTGCTGTTGCTGCAGTTGGCGCTGCTGCCGCTGTACCTGGCGTTGCTGCCGGGCGTAGAGGCGACGGTGGCAATCCCCATCGGCCCATTTGTCGAGGCGTTTTTGCTGCTGATCGTGGTGCCATTGCTGCTGGCGGTACTGACCAGCGCCGGGGCCCGGCGCTCGCGCCTGGTCGAACGCTGGAACGACGCCTGGGCGTGGATGCCGGTGCCGGCCATGGCGGCGGTGCTGATCGTGGTGATAGGTTCGCAGATCGCGCTTGTCGCGCAGGAGCTCGAACAGTTGCTGCCGGTGGTGCCGGTCTACTTAGGCTTTATGCTGCTGGCGCCAATGGTCGGGGCGCTCACGGCCTGGGTCTTTCGTCTGCCGGCAAGCACCGCGCGTTCGGTGACGTTCAGCAGTGCAACCCGCAACTCACTGGTGGTCCTGCCGCTGGCGCTGGCACTGCCGGCAGATATCCGCGCCCTGGCCGCCGCTGCCGTTATCACCCAGACCTTGATCGAACTGGTGTGTGAGCTGATCTATATCCGCGTGATCCCGGCCCTGGTCTGGCGCAGCCGCTAGGATTGCGCGCGTGTCGCGTGCCAGCACACCAGTGAACCGGCGGTCACCAGCACCGCCCCCTGCCAGAACTGCGGGGTGAGGTGGGCGCCCAGCCACAGCGCGGCGAAGGCCGAGGACAGTACCGGCGCGCCATAGGACGCGGTCGCCAGCAACGTCAGGTTGCCGCGTAGGATGCCGATATTCCACAGTGCATAGCCGCCCGCCATGGCCACACCGGTGGCCAGCAACTCCAGGCTGTTGCCCAGGCTGAAGGCCGGCAGCACCTCGGCACTGAAGGCGTATTTCACCCACAGTACGGCGGCGGTGAGGATGAAAAACAGCACCACCAGGTTTTGCCCGCCGGCATAGCGCCGCGTGACGTTGCAATACAAGGCGAAAGTGATCGCGCAGCCCAGGGCCAGGCTGTAACTCAGGGGGTTGGATTGCACATTGGCGACGATGGTTGCGAGCGCCAGGCCATCGCCACTGACCACCCACAGAATGCCAAACAGCGCCAGCGCCGAGCCTGGCACGATGATCCAGCGCGCCCTTTGGCCATTCATGACGATTGCCAGCAGCACTGTCAGGCACGGCCAGAGGTAGTTCACCACCCCCAGCTCAATCGCCTGGTTGCGGTTGCTGGCAAACCCCAGAGCCAGGGACAGGCAGACCTCGTAGGCCACAAACAAACCACTGCCCATGATCAGATAAGGCCAGGACGTGGCACGCAGGCGCGGCCGCCCCAACCAGGCCAGCAGCAGGATGGCGCCCAAGGTGTAGATCAACGCCGCACCGCCCAGTGGCCCGAACAGCTCACTGACACTGCGGATCAACCCGGCGGCGGTGCTCCATAAAATGATCGCGACCAAACCACACACCGTCGCGGCCCGTTCAACCCTGATCTGCATGGATGCCTCTCTGTGAATGTCCCCAACCGCAGCGCCTGCGGCACAAAGGCCGCAACGGTACACGCTTGGGCTATTGCTTGTCTCCTTGTGGGAACCACAACAAAGGAATCTCATTGAGGGCAGAAATTCTGGCCACGCCACACCTCAAATGTGGGAGCTGGCTTGCCTGCGATGGCGGTGGGTCAGTCGGCACATCCTTACTTAACCTACCGTCATCGCGGGCAAGCCCGCTCCCACAAGGGGAACTCAGCGAACAGAAGATTGTGGCCACACCACAAGTCAAATGTGGGAGCTGGCTTGCCTGCGATGGCGGTGGGTCAGTCGACACATCCCTACTTGACCCTCCGCCATCGCGGGCAAGCCCGCCCACAGGGTGATCTCTTTAGGGCAGGATTTTTTGGTTGGTTGCAGTTCGCGCAACGGTGTCTTGTCATCAATGGGATTGATAGCCCCCTAACGAAACCCCCATCCTAGAGGGCTTGGCCGGCCCTTATATCATTCCGAATGATAGTTACCTTTGTTTCATTCGATTCGTGAGCGAGCACGCTGCCGAGCATGATCCGCCCATCTCAAATACATTTGGCGGATGCACCTCATGGAACAGTCACTCAAACATTTGCGCTATCCCCTGGCCCTTTTGGCCGTGCTGGTGATGAGCGCATGCGGCAAGGCCCCCGAGCAAGCGGCCGCCATGCCCGCCAGCAAAGTCAGCGTTGCCAAGGTCCTGGAACAACCGGTCAATGAATGGGACGAGTTCACCGGCCGCCTGGAAGCCCCGGAAACCGTACAGATCCGCCCACGCGTGTCGGGCCAGATCGACCAGGTCGCTTTTACCGAAGGCGCACTGGTGAAAAAAGGCGACCTGCTGTTCCAGATCGACCCGCGTCCGTTCCAGGCTGAAGTCCGCCGCCTGGAAGCCCAGCTTCAACAAACCAAAGCCGCCGCATCGCGCAGTGACAACGAGGCCCAGCGTGGCGAGCGCTTGCGCCAGAGCAATGCGATTTCCGCCGAACTGGCCGACTCGCGCACCACCGCCGCCCAGGAAGCCCGCGCCGCGGTGGCCGGGATCCAGGCGCAACTTGACCTGGCCCGCCTGAACCTCAGTTTCACCCGCGTCACCTCGCCCATCAGTGGCCGTGTCAGCCGCGCCGCAATCACCGCCGGCAACCTGGTGACCGCCGATGTCACCGAGCTGACCAGCGTGGTCTCCACCGACAAGGTCTACGCCTACTTCGACGCCGATGAGCGCGTGTACCTCAAGTACACCGAACTGGCGCGCCAGGGCCGTCGCGGCGCCACCACCCCGGTGTACCTGGGCCTGTCCAATGAAGACGGCAACCCGCACCTGGGCCAGATGAACTTTGTCGACAACCAGGTCAACCCGGCCACCGGTACCATCCGCGGCCGCGCGGTGTTCGATAACAGCGACGGGCGTTTCACCCCCGGCCTGTATGCGCGCCTCAAGTTGGTCGGCAGCGGCACCTACTCTGCCGTGCTGATCACCGACGAAGCCGTGGGCACCGACCTGGGCAAGAAGTTTGTGCTGGTGATGGACGGCGACAACAAGTCCGCCTACCGCGCCGTGGAACTGGGGCCGAAGATCGAAGGCTTGCGCATCGTGCGCAGCGGCCTGAGCAAGGACGACACCATCATCGTCAAAGGCCTGCAGCGGGTACGTCCGGGTTCGCCGGTTGCCCCAGAAACCATCCCGATGGCCAGCCAGGCAACCCTCGCCGCCCTGGCCCAACAACGACAAGCGCTTGAAGCCAGCAACCTGGAGCAAGTGGCGCCGGATAAAGCCGCGCCCAAGCTCGCCAGTGTCGCGATTCCACGCGGTTAAGGGACTACACACCAGATGAATTTTTCCAAGTTCTTCATATCGCGGCCGATCTTCGCAGCGGTGCTATCGCTGCTAATCCTGATCGCCGGCGCGATCTCGCTGTTCCAACTGCCGATCAGCGAATACCCGGAAGTGGTACCGCCAACCGTGGTGGTGCGCGCCAACTTCCCCGGCGCCAACCCCAAGGTCATCGGCGAAACCGTGGCCTCGCCGCTGGAACAGGCGATCACCGGCGTCGAGAACATGCTCTACATGTCCTCGCAGTCGACCGCCGACGGCAAGCTCACCCTGACCATCACCTTTGCCCTGGGCACCGACCTGGATAACGCGCAGGTACAGGTGCAAAACCGTGTGACGCGCACTCAGCCCAAACTGCCTGAGGAAGTGACGCGCATCGGGATTACCGTGGACAAGGCCTCCCCCGACCTGACCATGGTCGTGCACTTGACCTCCCCGGACCAGCGCTACGACATGCTCTACCTGTCCAACTACGCGATCCTCAATATCAAGGATGAATTGGCGCGCCTGGGCGGCGTGGGTGATGTGCAGTTGTTCGGCATGGGCGATTACTCCCTGCGGGTGTGGCTGGACCCGAACAAGACCGCCTCGCGCAACCTGACTGCCACCGATGTGGTGACCGCGATCCGCGAACAGAACCGCCAGGTGGCCGCCGGTGCCCTGGGTGCGCAGCCTGCGCCCAACGACACCAGCTTCCAATTGTCGGTCAATACCCAAGGCCGCCTGGTCACCGAGGAAGAGTTCGAAAACATCGTGATTCGCGCCGGCGACAACGGTGAAATCACGCGCCTCAAGGACATCGCCCGTGTTGAGCTGGGCTCCAGCCAATATGCCCTGCGCTCGCTGATCGACAATCAGCCGGCGGTGGCGATTCCGATCTTCCAGCGCCCAGGCTCCAATGCCATCGACATCTCCAATGATGTGCGCAGCAAAATGGCCGAGCTGAAAAAGAGCTTCCCCGAAGGCATGGACTACCGCATCGCCTACGACCCGACCGTGTTTGTGCGCGGCTCGATCGAGGCGGTGGTGCACACCTTGTTCGAGGCGTTGATCCTGGTGGTGCTGGTGGTGATCCTGTTCCTGCAGACCTGGCGTGCGTCGATCATCCCCCTGGTCGCGGTGCCGGTGTCGTTGATCGGCACCTTTGCGGTAATGCACCTGTTCGGCTTCTCCCTCAATGCGCTGTCGCTGTTCGGCCTGGTGCTGGCCATCGGCATCGTGGTGGACGACGCCATCGTGGTGGTGGAGAACGTCGAACGTAACATCGAGCTGGGCCTGGAGCCCTTCCCAGCCACCGAAAAAGCCATGAGCGAAGTGACCGGGCCGATCATTGCCACGGCGCTGGTGCTGTGTGCGGTGTTTATTCCGGCCGCCTTTATCAGTGGCTTGACCGGGCAGTTCTACAAGCAGTTTGCCCTGACCATCGCCATCTCCACCGTGATTTCGGCATTCAACTCCCTGACCCTGTCGCCGGCCCTGGCAGCGGTCTTGCTGCGCAGCCATGACGCGCCGAAAGACCGGTTCTCCAAGTTCCTCGACAAGCTCTTCGGTGGTTGGCTGTTCCGCCCGTTCAACCGTTTCTTCGAAAAGGCCAGCCATGGCTATGTAGGCACCGTGCGCCGAGTGATTCGCGGCACCGGTATCGCGCTGTTCGTGTATGGCGGCCTGATGGTGCTGACCTTCTTCGGCTTTGCCCACACACCGACCGGTTTCGTACCGGCCCAGGACAAGCAATACCTGGTGGCCTTCGCCCAGTTGCCGGACGCCGCCAGCCTGGACCGCACCGAAAACGTGATCAAGCGCATGTCCGACATCGCCTTGAAACAGCCCGGCGTGGAAAGCGCCATCGCCTTCCCGGGCCTGTCGATCAATGGGTTCACCAACAGCCCGAACAGCGGCATCGTGTTCGTGACGTTGAAACCGTTCGGCGAGCGTAAAGACCCAAGCATGTCCGCCGGGGCGATTGCCGGGGCGCTGAACGGCAAGTACGCCGATATCCAGGAAGCCTACATGGCGATCTTCCCACCGCCGCCGGTACAGGGCCTGGGCACTATCGGCGGGTTCCGCCTGCAGGTCGAAGACCGTGGCAACCTGGGCTACGAGGAACTGTACAAAGAAGTACAGAACGTCATCGCCAAGAGCCACAACGTGCCGGAACTGTTTGGCCTGTTCACCAGCTACACGGTCAACGTGCCCCAGGTCGATGCTGCTATCGACCGGGAAAAAGCCAAGACCCACGGCGTGGCGATCAGCGACATCTTCGACACCCTGCAGATCTACCTGGGCTCGTTGTATGCCAACGACTTCAACCGCTTTGGCCGGACCTATCAGGTCAACGTGCAGGCTGAACAGCAGTTCCGCCTGGACCAGGATCAGATCGGCCAATTGAAAGTGCGCAACAACAAGGGCGAGATGATCCCGCTGGCGACCTTTATCAAGGTCAGCGACACCTCGGGGCCGGACCGCGTGATGCACTACAACGGCTTTATCACCGCCGAGATCAACGGCAACGCTGCACCCGGCTACAGCTCGGGCCAGGCAGAGGCAGCGATCGAAAAACTGCTCAAAGAGGAACTGCCCAACGGCATGACCTACGAGTGGACCGACCTGACGTACCAGCAAATCCTCTCGGGCAACACCGCGCTGTTCGTGTTCCCGCTCTGCGTACTGCTGGCGTTTCTGGTACTGGCCGCCCAGTACGAAAGCTGGAGCCTGCCACTGGCGGTGATCCTGATCGTACCGATGACCCTGCTGTCGGCTATTACCGGGGTGATTCTGTCCGGTGGCGACAACAACATCTTTACCCAGATCGGCTTGATCGTACTGGTGGGATTGGCCTGTAAGAACGCGATTCTGATCGTCGAGTTCGCCAAGGATAAACAGGAAGAAGGCCTCGACCCGCTGGCTGCGGTGCTGGAAGCCTGCCGCCTGCGTCTGCGGCCGATCCTGATGACCTCGTTCGCCTTCATCATGGGCGTGGTGCCCCTGGTGTTCTCCAGCGGCGCCGGTGCCGAGATGCGTCATGCCATGGGTGTGGCGGTGTTCTCCGGGATGATCGGGGTGACCTTCTTCGGCCTGTTGCTGACGCCGGTGTTCTACGTGTTGATCCGCCGTTATGTGGAGCGCAGCGAAGCACGCAAAGCGGCCAAGGCCTTGCAGCTGGAGACACAGCAATGAGTGTGAAAGTGTTCCTGCCGAGCCTGCTGGTACTGGCGCTCGCCGCCTGTGCCGTCGGCCCGGACTATAAAGCCCAGCAGTTGGAGGCGGCCAATATCACGGCCGCCACCGATGCCAAGCAGTACGACCACGCCAAGTTCGAAGGCATCTGGTGGCAACAGTTCGAGGACCCGATCCTTAACCAGTTGGTGACCCAATCGCTAAGCGGCAACCGGGATTTGCGAGTAGCGTTTGCCCGCCTGCGGGCTGCCCGGGCGATTCGCGATGACGCCAGCAATGACGCGATGCCGACCATCACCAGCCGTGCCAGCAGCGATTTGGCCAAGGGCCAGATCCCAGGCCAGACCACCCGCCGGGTCAATAGCGAACGCTATGACCTGGGCCTGGACATGGCTTGGGAACTGGACCTGTTTGGCCGCATTCAGCGCAACCTGGAAGCCAGTGACGCTGACCAGCAGGCCGCCGAAGCCGACCTCTATCAACTGCAGGTCAGCATGATTGCCGAACTGGTGGACGCCTACGGCCAACTGCGCGGGGCGCAACTGCGGGAAAAAATCGCCCTGGCCAACCTGAAGAACCAGCAGGATTCGCGCACCATCACCGAAAGCCTGCGTGACGCCGGCGTCGGTGATCAACTGGACGTGGTGCGTGCCGATGCGCGCCTGGCAGCGGTCGAAGCCAGCGTGCCGCAATTGCAGGCCGAGCAGGTGCGCGAGCGCAATCGCATCGCCACCCTCCTCGGCCAGCGCCCGGACAAACTCAGCGTGGACCTGAGCCCGGCCAACCTGCCGGCGATTGCCAAGGCCTTGCCGATTGGTGACCCGGGGCAGTTGCTGCAACGGCGCCCGGACATTCTCAGTGCCGAACGCAAACTGGCGGCCGCCACCGCGCGAATCGGCGTGGCCAAGGCCGACCTGTTTCCACGGGTCAGCCTCAGTGGTTTCCTCGGGTTTACCGCTGGCCGTGGCTCGCAGATCGGCTCATCCGCCGCCAATGCCTGGGCCCTGGGCCCGAGCATCACCTGGGCCGCCTTTGACCTGGGCAGCGTACGCGCCCGCTTGCGCGGTGCGGATGCCGAAGCCGATGGCGCCCTGGCCACCTACGAGCAGCAAGTGCTGCTGGCGTTGGAAGAGTCAGAGAACGCCTTCAGCGACTACGGCAAGCGCCAGCAGCGCCTGGTGTCGCTGATCCGCCAGAGCGAATCGAGCCGTGCCGCGGCCGACCTGGCGCAGATTCGCTACCGCGAAGGCACCGCCGACTTCCTCGTGCTGCTCGACGCCCAGCGTGAACGCCTGGCGGCCGAAGACGCCCAGACCCTGGCCGAAGTGGACCTGTATCGCGGCATCGTGGCGATCTACAAGGCATTGGGTGGCGGCTGGCAGCCGGAGACGGTGGTCGCCAGCGCAAAATGATTTAAAGAGCTCCTTTGGTTGGTCGCATCCAACCAATTTTTGCCCCGTGGTCCATTCGGTCACGGGGCTTTTTTTGCCTGCGTGAAACCGGTCAAACCCTTTGCTTAAAGACGGTCACAAAGATCAAAGGTAGGAGCTGCGCTGATCCAACTCAGCTGGATTCCGTGAGGATCAAGCTGCGGTAATGCCCGGGATTGGAGCCCGACCATTTGCGAAAGGCCTTGTAGAACGAGCTCACATCGGCAAAACCCAGGCGGCTGGCGATCTCGGCGAAGCTGATATCGGCCTCGGCCAGCCACACCACTGCCAGCTCCTTGCGCACGCTGTCCTTGAGCCCCTGGTACGTCTGCCCTTCTTCGGCCAAGCGCCGGCGCAGCGTCGAGGCGGACATACACAACTCATGGGCCAGACTGTCGGTTTCCGGCCACTGTTGGGCCGGGCGCTGGCGCAGGTCGTGTTTGATGCGCATCGCCAGGCTGTCCGGGTCGCGGTATTTGACCAGGATGTTGGCGGGCGCCTGGGCCAGGAAGCGCTTGAGTTCCTCGGGGCTGCGCTTGACCGGCAGGTCGAGGCAGTCTGCCGAAAAGATCATGCGCGTACGGGTGCGATCAAAACGCAGGTTGTCGGAAAACATCACCTGGTAATCATCACAAAACGCCGGCTGCGCACTGCGCAATTCGATGGCCAGGATCGGGATGCGTCGGCCGGCCAGCCAGCAGGCGACGCCGTGGACGATCATCCAGTAGCAAAAGTAGGTAAACGCGCGCCGTGGTTCCGGCTCAGGTTCCAGCAGCACGATTTCCGCCAGGCTTTGCTGACGCACCAGCTGCGCGGGAAGGTGTTCAAGCATCAACGACAGGAAGCCCAGGCCGGTTTCCAGGGCCTCGCCCAGGGTGGGCTGGGCCATGGAGGCACGACACAAAAACCCCAGGCTGCCCGACTTCAACTTGCGCGGGTCCATGCCAAAGAACTCATCATCCCGGCGCCGCGCCAGCAAGCGCCAGAGCCGCGCGTATGCCAGCGCCGGAACCCGGGCGGCGGGCTGCTCCAGCAACGCGGGGTTGATCCCGACCTTGCTCAGGGCCTCCCACGTCGCCGCACCGGGGGCGCAACTCTGCAACAGGGCTTCACGAACCAGGTGGATGGAGATTGTGTCTTTTTCCGACATGGGCCAGGGCTCAATCTTGTAGGTCGGCCATTGTAGGAGCGTGTTGGCTTGTAAGGAACACATACCCCACGCAGCAACGACATAGAGGGCTGTTCAGGCCGCGTTCAGAAAACGTCAAGATCCTCTGTTTAGTAATGAGTATCATTATGTTACAGCTTAGCACCCTAACTAATTACGTTGCGGTGCCCGATGCTCGTCCCCTTTCTCATCATGCTGCGCGAAGGCATTGAAGCCGCATTGATCGTTGGCATCATCGCCAGCTACCTGCAACAGACCGGCCGTGGCCAATGGATGCCAGCGGTATGGATCGGCGTATTTCTCGCAGCCGCCCTGGCCCTGCTGGTCGGCGGTGGCCTGGAGTTGGTCAGCGCCGAGTTCCCGCAAAAACAGCAAGAGCTGTTCGAAGGCATTGTCGGCCTGGTCGCCGTGGGGATTCTCAGCTCCATGGTGTTCTGGATGCGCAAGGTCGCACGCTCGATCAAGCACTCCCTGCACCAGTCCCTGGATCACGCGTTGGCCGGCTCGCGCAACCAGGTGCTTGCCCTGATCGCCATGGTGTTTTTCGCCGTGGCCCGTGAAGGCCTGGAGACGGTGTTCTTCTTGCTGGCGGTGTTCCAGCAGAGCGAAGGCCCGGCCGCGCCCATCGGCGCCCTGCTCGGCCTGGTGCTGGCGATCATCGTCGGGCTCCTGATCTACAGCGGCAGCATGCGCCTGAACCTCGGTGCGTTCTTTCGCTGGACCGGGCTGTTCATCCTGGTGGTAGCCGCCGGGATCCTCGCCAACTCGGTGCAGGCCCTGCATGAAGCCGGGGTGTGGAACCACCTGCAAGGCGTGCTGTTCGATTTCAGCGCAACCCTGCCGATGGATGGCCCGCTGGGTTCGGTGCTGGCCGGCATGTTCGGCTACCAGGACGCACCGACCGTCAGCACCCTGGGCGCCTACCTGATTTACCTGGTGCTGGCGCTGGCGATGTTCTTTATGCCCGCCGCGCCAGCCACCTCTTCTTCCGTCTCCAGCCAGTAAGGTCGTCCCTTGCCAAACCCAGCCCCTGCCTCACCACCCCGCGCGTTGCGTTGGGCGGTCACCGGTTCGGTGATCGTGATGATCGCCGCCGGCGGCCTGTTCTACTACGCCGCGCAATTGGCCGCCGCCAAGCGCCAGGTCAATCACAACGAAATCGCCGTGATCATCCACGCCCACGCCTGCGAACCCAACGCCCTGACCGTACCGGCGGGCCGTGCGAGTTTTCGCATCATCAACCGTTCGGATCGCGCGGTGGAGTGGGAAATCCTTGACGGCGTGCTGGTGGTCGAAGAGCGCGAAAACATTGCGCCGGGCTTGAGCCAGGTGATCAACGCCAACCTGCTGCCGGGCGACTACGCCATCACCTGCGGCCTGTTGAGCAACCCACGCGGCACCCTGCATGTAACCCCGACGGCCGAGTCTGACGCCCAGGCCAAAGCCAAGCCCTCGATGGTGGCCTTTATCGGCCCGCTGTCGGAATTTCGCGTGTACCTGAGCAGCCAGGGTGGCGCTTTGATCAAGGCCGTCAGCGCCCTTGAACAAGCGATTGCCGCCGGCGACCTGGCCCAGGCCCAGGCCCTGTACCTGCCGGCTCGCGAGGCTTACCAACGACTGGCCCCGGCGGCCCAGCGCCTGGCCGAGCTGGACAACGCGATCAATGCCCGCGCCGATTACTTCGAGAGCCGTGAACAAGACCCGGCCTTCAGCGGCTTCCATCGCCTGGAGTACGGCCTGTTCGAGCAGCACACTCTCGGCGACCTGACACCGATTGCCCAGCGCCTGCTGGCCGATGTCACCACCCTCAAGCAACAGTTGTTGGCGCAGTCGCTGCCGCCCGAGCAACTGGTAAGCATCCTGGTGCGCAACCTCAACAGCCTGGCCGACGTGCGCGCCGCCAGTGGCGAAGAGGAGCGCTACAGCCACCTCGACCTCAACGGTTTTGCCGCCAACCTGACGGTGACGCGCAAGGTGGTGGACCTGATGCGGCCGCTGTTGACCAAGTCCGCCGCCGACCTGCTGCCGGGAATTGATAGCGCGATCAACGCCTTCGCCGCGCAACTCGACGACTTGCAGGTCGATGGCCATTACCGCAGCTACAACCGCGTTACCGCCGCTCAGCGCCAGCTGATCGCCGACAAGGCCAAGGCTCTGGCCGCCGCACTCGATGGAATCGACCCAGCCCTTGGCCTCTCCGGCCTTAAGTGAAGACGACCAAACACATGAGTGATTCACCACAGTTCAACGCCCAACGCCGCCGTGTGTTGCTCGGGATGGCCGCCACCGGCGCCGCGATTGCCGGCAGCAGCCTCAGTTGCCCGGCAATGGCAGCCGGCGCAGCCCAGGTCACCACCGCGCCCAGCAGCGAAAAAACCCAGGACCACCAGGCCTTCCACGGCAAGCACCAGAGCGGCATCGTCACCCCGCGCCCGGCCTGCGGCATGCTGGTAGCGTTCGACGTCCTGGCCAGCGACCGCGAAGACCTGGAGCGCCTGTTTCGCACCCTCAACCAGCGCATCCGTTTTTTGATGACCGGCGGCAGCGTGCCGCAAGTCGACCCGAAACTGCCGCCCAGCGACTCCGGGATCCTCGGCCCGGTGGTCAGCCCGGATAACCTGACCATCACCGTATCGGTGGGTGAATCGCTGTTCGACGAGCGTTTCGGCCTGGCCGCCGCCAAACCCAAACGCCTGATCCGCATGGTCGGCTTCCCCAACGACGCCCTGGAACCGGCGCAGTGCCACGGTGATTTGAGCCTGCAGTTCAGCTCCAACACCCCCGACACCAATATCCACGCCCTGCGCGATATCGTGAAAAACCTGCCGGACCTGCTGCTGGTGCGCTGGAAACAGGAAGGCAGCGTACCGCCCCAGGCCCCTGCCCGTGCCGGGCAACCGGCGCAGAGCGCACGCAACTTCCTGGGCTTTCGCGATGGCTCGGCCAACCCCGACTCCAACGACACCAAAACCATGGACCAACTGGTCTGGGTCCAGCCCGGCAGTGATGAGCCCGCGTGGGCCGCCCATGGCAGCTACCAGGCGGTACGGATCATCCGCAATTTCGTCGAACGCTGGGACCGCACGCCCTTGCAGGAGCAGGAAAGCATCATCGGCCGGATCAAGACCAGCGGCGCGCCCATGGACGGTCACAGCGAAGCCCAGGTGCCCGACTACAGCAAGGATCCGGCCGGCAAACTGACCAAGCTCGATGCCCATATCCGCCTGGCCAACCCGCGCACGGCCGCGACCCAGGCCAACCTGATCCTGCGTCGGCCATTCAACTACTCCAACGGCGTCAACAAGAACGGCCAGCTGGACATGGGCCTGTTGTTTATCTGCTATCAGGCGGACCTGGAGAAAGGCTTTATCAGCGTACAAACCCGGCTCAATGGCGAGCCCCTGGAGGAATACCTCAAGCCAGTGGGCGGCGGGTATTTCTTCACCTTGCCGGGCGCCACCGGACCGCAGGATTTCATCGGCCGAACCTTGCTGCACAGCACTGCCAAGACCTAACCCCCCCCCACAGCGGAAACCGCCCCATGAACATGTCATCTCTTGCGTTGTTACTGAGCCTTTCTCCGCTCGCGGCCTTTGCCGCGCCGGCGCCCCTGGATCTGGTGGGCCCGGTGTCGGACTACAAGATCTATGTCACCGACAAGATCGAGGAACTGGTGACCCAGACCCAGGCCTTCACCGACGCGGTGAAAAAAGGTGACCTGGCCACCGCGAAAAAACTCTACGCGCCCACCCGCGTTTACTACGAATCCATCGAACCCATCGCCGAGCTGTTCAGCGACCTCGATGCATCGATCGACTCACGGGTCGACGACCACGAAAAAGGTGTGAAAGCCGAAGACTTCACCGGCTTCCACCGCATTGAATACAGCCTGTTTGCCGAAAACACTACCCAGGGCCTGGGCGCCCTTGCCGACGGCTTGAACACGGACGTCAAGGATCTGCAAACCCGCGTTGCCGGTCTGACCTTCCCGCCGGAAAAAGTCGTCGGCGGCGCTGCCGCGTTGCTCGAAGAAGTGGCCGCCACGAAGATTTCCGGTGAAGAAGACCGCTACAGCCACACCGACCTGTATGACTTCCAGGGCAATATCGACGGAGCGAAAAAAATCGTCGACCTGTTCCGTGGGCAGATCGAACAGCAGGACAAGGCGTTTTTGGCCAAGGTCGACAAGAACTTCGCCACGGTGAACACCATCCTGGCCAAATACAAAACTGCCGATGGCGGCTTTGAAACCTACGACAAGGTCAAGGAAAGCGACCGCAAGGCCCTGGTGGGCCCGGTCAACACCCTGGCCGAAGACCTGTCGACCCTGCGTGGCAAACTGGGTTTGAACTGACACCTCAACGCTAGCGGCTCTGAGCCTGACCCACCGACATCGCGGGCAAGCCTGCTCCCACAGGGGTCTCAGCGAGCAGAAAATGTTCGCCACACCACAAATCAAATGTGGGAGCTGGCTTGCCTGCGATGGCGGTGATTCAATCACCGCCCAGAGTGACTGAAGCACCGCCATCGCAAGCAAGCCCACTCCCACAGCTGTAGATCCCTATCATCCGGGTTAATCGCGCTGTGCGTTTAACCGTCTTACCTATAACGTTCCATAGATTCCCACTCACGGAAGATTTCCCATGCCTCATTCGGCCACCCGCCTTGATGCCGCTCCGCCCACTCCCTTCAACCTGCGCCCCCTGCTGCTGGCTAATATGGCCTGCACCATGGCGATGATGGCGTTTGTCTCGCTGATCGGCCCCATCGCGCGGGTGCTGGGGCTGGCGACCTGGCAGGCCGGCGCGGCGGTGACGGTGTCCGGTGTGATCTGGATGCTTTTGGCGCGGCCCTGGGGCCAGGCCAGTGATCGCCTGGGTCGGCGGCGCGTGCTGTTGCTGGGCACCGGGGGCTTCACCCTGGCCTATTGGGCCCTGTGCGGGTTTATCGACGCCTCCCTGCAACTGCTGCCCTCGGCGATGCTGGCATTTATCGGGCTGGTGCTGGGGCGCGGGTTGATCGGGGTGTTTTACGCGGCGATCCCAGTGGGGGGCTATGCGCTGATCGCGGACAATATCGAGCCGGCCCATCGCGCCAAGGCCATGGCCTCGCTGGGGGCGGCCAACGCCTGTGGCCTGGTGTTGGGCCCGGCGATTGCCGCGCTGCTGGCCCGCCACAGCCTGAGCCTGCCGTTTTATGTGATGGCGCTGCTGCCGATGCTCGGGTTTCTGGTGTTGCTGATGAAGCTGCCGCGCCAGGAATTGCACCTCAAACAACCGCCCAAGGCCGTCAACCTCTCGGACCCACGCTTGCGCCGGCCATTGGTGGTGGCCTTTGCGGCGATGCTCTGCGTGTCGATTGCCCAGATCACGGTGGGCTTTTTTGCCCTGGATCGCCTACAGATGAACCCCGCCGACGCCGCACAAACCGCCGGGATCGCCCTGACCATGGTCGGCCTGGCCTTGATCTGCTCGCAATTGCTGGTGCGCAAGCTGGAATGGCCACCCCTGCGGCTGATCCGCGTCGGCGCGCTTGTTTCGGCCCTGGGGTTTGCGGGGAGCATGTTCGCCGATACGGCGTGGATCCTCTGGCTGTGTTTCTTCGTCTCGGCGGCCGGCATGGGCTGGATCTTCCCATCGTTCGCCGCCCTGGCGGCCAACGCGGTGGACGCCTCGGAACAAGGCGCCACTGCCGGATCGGTGGGGGCGGCGCAAGGGTTGGGCGTGGTGGTCGGGCCGCTGGCCGGGACCCTGATCTATGCCGTTGAACCGCGGCTACCCTACCTGGTCGCCGCTGCCCTGCTGTTGCTTATTGCACTCTGGCCGGCACCGCGCCACTAGAGGATCCGGTAAAGCAAGCGCTCGACTCGGACGCGACTGACCCGGCGCAGGAACTTGCCGACGGCTTCGGGGTAATCCACCAGTGTCTGCAACTGCTGGTAGCCCTGGATCCGCGTGGCGTGCTGGAAAATGTCCTCCAGCTCGCGGCGCCGTGGCGCCAGCCACTGGCCCTGGGGATCGTCGATCAGCAAGGCGTTTTCCAGGTCCAGGCGGAAGGCCCGGGGGTTGAGGTTATTGCCGGTGAGCAAGGTATAGCGTTCGTCGACCCACATGCCCTTGAGGTGATAGGTGTTATCCCCGTCGCGCCACAGGTGCAGGTTGAGTTGGCCACTGTCGATCATGCGCTGGTGGCGCTTGGCAAAGCGGCGCAGGCTGATTTCGTAGAGATACGGCAGCGCGGCGATGATTTTGAAAGGCTCGCTGGGCGGGATGTAGAAGTCGTTGGCGGTCTTGTCGCCGACGATGATGTCGATCTTCACCCCACGGGCCAGGGCCCGGTTGATTTCCCGGGTCACCGGCAGTGGCAGGTTGAAATACGGGGTGCAGATGGTCAACTGCTGCTGGGCACTGGCGATCAGCTCGCAGATCACCCGGCTCAGCGGGTTGTTCTTGCCCACTCCCAACAACGGGCTGACCGACAACCCGCCAATCCCAGCCTGGCCGGCCGTGGTGTCATAGGTCGCGTGCTTGAGCCGGCTGCGCAGGTCGCCGATGTCATTGCGCAGGCTGCGGGTGGTGGGCAGGTTGGGCAGGTCCAGGCGGTGTACCGCCTTGGCCGCCACCAGGCCGTGTTCCACCAGGTGCTGCATGGAGTCGGCCAATGGCTTGTTGTGGATCAGGTGATAGCGGTCGAAGCGGTATTTATCGAACTTGTGCAGATACACATTGTTCAGGCTGGCGCCGCTGTACAGCACGCTGTCGTCGATCACGAAGCCCTTCAGATGCAGCACGCCAAACAGCTCGCGGGTCTGCACCGCCACCCCATACACCGGCACATGTGTCGGATGTGACTGAGTCATTGCCTGGTACCAGGCGCTGTTGCCCGGCTGCTTGCCCGCACCGATCAACCCGCGCTGGGCACGCAGCCAATCCACCATCACCACAATATCCAGTTCGGGCCGTGCGGCCTTGGCGGCGTGCAGCGCGTCAAACACCTCCTGGCCCGCTTCGTCCTGTTGCAGGTACAACGCGACGATGTAGATGCGGTGTTGGGCCTGGGCGATTTGCTCCAGCAGGCAGCGGCGAAACTCGGCAGCGCCGGACAGCACCTCAATCGCGTCGGTGGCCAGGGGGAAACCGCGCAACTTGGGCAACAGGGAACGTTTGAATAACGACGGCATAGGGCTCGCAATGATCGAATCCGAAGAGCCCGAGAGCTTACACCATGGGGGTCCTCAGGTCTGCCCACTGGCCACTGAAAATAATTGATTGACCAAGAAGAACGATCGTTCTACTGTTTGCAGCATGAACAATATGACCAGCAGTGAAACCCGCGACATTATTCTGGACGTCACCGAAAAGTTGATCTATCGGCACGGCATTGCGGCCACCGGTATGGATCTGTTGGTGAAAACCGCCGGCGTCTCCAGGAAAAGTATCTACCGCTACTTTGCCAATAAGGACGAACTGGTGATCGCCGCCCTGCAGCGGCGCGATGAGCGCTGGTTGCAGTGGCTGCGCAGCGAGGTCGAGCAATACGCCGGCAGCGGCGCCCGCTTGCTCGGCGTGTTCAGCGCTCTGAAGACCTGGTTCGGCTCTGCGGACTTTCGCGGCTGCGCCTTTATCAACACCAGCGGCGAAACCGGTAACCCGCAAGACCCGGTACGTTTACTGGCCAAGGCACACAAACAGAAACTGTTCGAGTATTTGCTTGAACTGTGCGAGGCACATGGCACCCCGGCCCCGGAGCAGCAGGCCGCGCAACTGCTGATCCTGGTCGATGGCGCCATTACCATCGCCCTGATCATGGGCGATGTCACCGCCGCTGATAATGCGCAATGCATGGCGCAGAACTTATTGGCACTTTGAAAGTTGTACGGGTTTAACAACTAACGATCCAAAGGAGCAGTCAAATGACCGCCAATGCACACGTGCGTCCGCCCTTACCGCCCTTTACCGAGCAATCGGCCATTGAAAAGATCCGTCTCGCCGAAGACGGCTGGAACTCCCGTGACCCGCAACGCGTGTCGCTGGCCTACACCCTGGACACCCAGTGGCGGAACCGCGCCGAATTCGCCCATAACCGCGAGCAGGCCAAGGACTTCCTGACGCGCAAATGGGCCAGGGAACTGGACTACCGCTTGATCAAGGAGTTGTGGGCGTTTACCGGCAACCGCATCGCGGTGCGTTATGCCTATGAATGGCACGACGATTCCGGCAACTGGTTCCGCTCCTACGGCAACGAGAATTGGGAGTTCGACCAGGACGGTCTGATGTCCAATCGGCATGCGTGCATCAATGACATGCCGATCAAGGAAAGCGAACGCAAGTTCCACTGGCCGCTGGGACGGCGCCCGGATGATCATCCGGGGCTGTCCGAACTGGGGCTGTAACCTTGTAGGAGCCGGGGGGCGTCCAGTCCTTGCCGGCTCCTGCAATGCCCGTCAATCCTGCTTCAACCCCACCTGATACAACACGCCATCCTCCTCATCCGTGAGTACATACAGGAAACCATCCGGGCCCTGGCGTACATCGCGGATGCGCGCCTTCAGTTCGCCCAACAGGCGCTCTTCGTGGACCACCTTGTCGCCCTCGAACTGTAGGCGAATCAGTTCCTGGCTGGCCAGAGCGCCGATAAACAGGTTGTGCTGCCAGGCTTTGAAGCGGTCAGCGTCGTAGAACGCCATGCCGCTGATGGCCGGTGATTTTTCCCACACATGATGGGGGCCGACCGTGCCTTCGGCTGTCTTGCCACGGGCCTCGGGAATCGGCAGCAAGGAATAGTTGATGCCGTGGGTCGCCAGGGGCCAGCCATAGTTCTTGCCACGTTCGATGATATTGATTTCATCGCCGCCACGCGGGCCGTGTTCGTTTTCCCAGAGGGTGCCAGTCCACGGGTTCAGCGCCGCGCCCTGTGGGTTGCGCTGGCCATAGGACCAAATCTCCGGCCGCGCTCCCGGCTGGCCGACAAACGGGTTGTCATCCGGCACGCGACCATCCGGGTAGATGCGCACCACCTTGCCTTGCAGCTTGTCCAGGTCCTGAGCCGTGGGCCGATCATTATTCTCGCCCAGGGTCACAAACAGGTAGCCGTCTCGGTCAAACACCAGGCGCGAGCCAAAGTGATTACCGGTAGAGAGCTTGGGCTCCTGGCGCAGGATCACCTGGAAGTCCTTGAGGTCGCTCAAGTCATCGCTCAAGCGACCACGGCCTACCGCCGTGCCGGCCGTACCGCCCTTGCCGCCACCTTCGGCGTAGGACAGGTAGACCAGGCGGTCTTCCTTGAAATCCGGTGACAACACCACATCCAGCAAACCGCCCTGCCCTTTGGCCCAGACCTGCGGCACACCACTCAACGGCGCCGATAATTTGCCATCACTGCTCACATAGCGCAGCGCGCCCGGCCGCTCGGTGACCAGGAAACCTTGCTTGTCGGGCAAAAACGCCACCGCCCAGGGATGGTCCAGGCCGTTGACAATCGGGGTCGCGGTGAGGCTGCCTTGCTCGCTGGGGAACTGTCGGGTCTCGGCGGCCAACGCGGGCAGCGCGCTTGCCAGGGCGGCAGCGCAGCAGGTCGCTAAAAGGGTTTTGCGTAGAAACATACGTGGGGTTCCTTGCGTTCAGGGCCGGCGATTGCCATTGGCATCTTGTGTCGGGGCTGAAGGTTGGGTGGCAGGGCGTGTGGGCGCTGCATCACGTTGCGGATAGCGATTGCCGATACCGCCGTTTTCCAGGGTCGGCGGCCGCGGTACCGGCGCGGTGTAGGTACCGCGGGCGGCGGGCGTATTGGGCTGGGTGCCCTGCATGCTATTGGGATTGGCCCGCTTGATTGGGCTGTTATACGGGTTGTTATTGCCGGGCAGGTTTTGCGCCTGCAACCCGCCACTCAAGGCAAGGCCCAGGGCCAGTACTGCAAGGCTGCGTGTACGGCTGTTCATGACAAAACCTCTATAGGGCGAGGAATACCTGCATTCGATAACACGCTACGCCCTGGGTTCGGATTTGGTAACTAAATACTTTCCAGGCAGGTGTAACACGGCTTTTCGAATGCCCCTGTGCCCACCGGCCGACAGCCGAAACTTTTGCCAGCGGCTGCAGGTCACCTGAAGACCATTCCCCATCAGGAAGCACGGCCATGCCACGGGCAATATGGAAAGGCGCAATCAGCTTCGGCTTGGTACACATCCCCGTGTCGCTGGTCTCGGCCACCTCGGCCCAGGGCGTGGATTTCGACTGGCTGGACAACCGCAGCATGGACCCCGTGGGCTATAAGCGCATCAACAAGACCACCGGCAAGGAGGACACCAAGGACAACATCGTTGGCCATTGCGCTGTTCATGACACAGCAACTGCCGGAGCGTTTTACCGCCACCAGCGGCCCCAAAAACCGCATCGGCAAGATCTTTATCGACTACCTGCGCAATGGCCGCGGTGCCAGCACCGTCGCCGCCTATTCGGTACGTGCCCGCCCGGGGCTGCCGGTTTCCGTGCCCATCAGCCGAGATGAACTCGACAGCCTGCGCAGCGCCCAGCAATGGAATGTGACGAATTTGCAGGCGCGCTTAAACAGCCTGAAAGCCGATCCCTGGGCGGGTTATGCCAACCGCCAGCGGCTCAGCAAGAAGATGTGGCAGAAGCTGGGGGCCCAGCCGCCTGAATAGAGCCCCCCCGGTGGCAAGGGGGCTGATGCTCAGATCAGGATAAAAATCACTGCCAAACCGGCAAAGATCGCCCACTTTTCCAGGTAATAGCGGGTGCGGTTACGCTTTTTCAGCTCCTTGCCCCGCAAGCGGATCTTGTACAGGCGGGTGAAGGCGCGGTTCAAGCCACCGGTCTTGTCCCCGGCATCATTGGGTGAGCCGGCGGCCGCCATGACGTTGCGGCTGAACCAGCGATTGAATGCAGCCGCCCAACGATATTTCATCGGCCGCTCGATATCGCAGAACAGAATGATGCGGTTTTGCGCCGTGGTGTTTTCGGCGTAGTGGATGTAGGTCTCATCGAACATCACCGCCTCGCCGTCACGCCAGTAATAATTCTCACCGTCCACGTTGATGTAGCAGCCTGGATCGTTAGGCGTATCCAGCCCCAGGTGGTAGCGATAGGAGCCAGCATAAGGATCGCGGTGGCGGACCAGCCTGGAACCTGGCGGCAGTTCGGCAAACATCGCCGCTTTGATCGAGCCGATACTTTGCACCAGCTCGGTAGTGCGCGGGCACAGCTTCATGGCCGAGGGGTGACTGTCGCCGTACCACTTGAGGTAGAAACGCTTCCAGCCCGATTTGAAAAACGAGTTGAAGCCCACGTCGTTGTATTGGTCGGAGCGCTTGATCTCGCCGGCGCGCATCAGGTTCTGGCCTTCCTCGCGGATCTCCTGCCAATGCTCCTGGAGCGGGCTCAGGTCGGGGAAGTCACTGGGGGCAAGGTACGGCCGGCCGGGCAGCTTGGAGAACAGGTAAAGGAAGCAATTGACCGGGGCGAGGAAGGTGGAGTGGTCGCTTAATTGACGGCCCAGCTTATGTCGCACCCGGCCACGCAGATGGACATACGCAATGGACGCAACGTACAGAGCAACAATAATGAGTTTCACGGGAATTCGTCACATATCAGAAGAGTACAGGCTGCTCCGCCAGGCCCTACTGGGCTGGGGATGGAAAATGCAGCACCTGAAATCACAATTCATTAACAGACCCACGACCGTCTTGGAGACAATTCGGATAGTGGCCAATGGCAGTTATTTTAGCCATAGTTTGTAACCAAAGGTTAACTAAGAATTGTGAAAAGGTGTCTTCCGACTGTATAGCCGCGCCACCTCGAACGGGCGGTGGCGGGAGTGCCGGGCTGCGACGCAGCCCGGGAAAGGTCCGGTGTGACTCAGCCCAATGGCGAGTCATCCTTGCGTTCACGCCGGGTAAAACGGTCATCGTCCAGGCCTGAATAGGCCACAGTCTGGCGCCGCGTCAGGACCAGATGGCGAACCAGCGCAACGAACATCCCCAGCAGCAAGCCGACGGCCAGGCTCAATGCAACCACCAGGACTTTTTTCGGTTTGATCGGGCTCAGTGGCTCTTGCGCGCGCCGGTCAATCGTTACCAGTTTCAACGCACTCATATCAATATTCAGGCCACGCAGGCGTGCCACTTCAGCACGCAAGGGCTCGACGTCCTGCAGGAAAATATCTTCATTGCCCCGCCGCTTCATGACTTCGACTTGGCGATTGACCTCCAGCAGTTGCAGCTCCTTGCCGATTTCCGCAACACGGCTATTGGTGAAGTCGTCATTGGTACGCTGCTGCAGAGCCGTGCGCTCGGCTTCCAGGGCATCGGTGCCGAGGAAGTACAGGGGAATCTGCTGGTTATTGACCTCGGTACGCATCACCTGACTGGAGCCACTACGCCCGGCATCGGCCATGGACGAAGGTGTGGTCGGGTTCTTGATGCCCATGGACTTGGCAATCGAGATCGCTTCATTCAACTCTGCCAGACGGTTGGAACGCTGCATTTTCATCTGCAGGCGCAGGGCACTGAGTTCATCTTCCAGCTGTGCGCGTTTGAGCTTGTCGCCCTCCAGCAGCTTGGCGATCTTCGATTCCTTGTCGGTTTCATAATTGGAGCGCGCCGCGTCAATCTTGCCTTTGAGCTCGGTGAGGCGGTTGTTGACGATCACCTTGAGGTCGGCGCCCACCTGCTCACGCTCTGCGGCAATGGCGTAATCAACAAAGCCGTTGAGAATCGCCACCCCGTCAATGTCCGCGGGGTATTGCAGTTCGAGACGAATATAGCTGCTCAGGGAGTCGGATTTTTTCGGGTCGGGCAGGATCAGCTTGATCGAGTTACGGTTGAACGCTTCGAAACTCTGTTCAAGACTGCGCCCTGGCTCCTGAAACGCCTGGAACAACGCGGGGTTGGCCTTGAAGAAGCTCAGTCGTGCGTCATACGAATCCAGTTGCGCGCCGACTTTGGCCAGTGCGTCCGCTGGTGGCAATTTGTAGACTTCGGAGCGATTGAGGGCATCCAGCTCATTGATAGCCGCCGGGCGAAGCACGCTGCTGACCTGATACTCACGGGGCGCCAGCAACGCATAGCCAACGCCAATCACGCCGGCAAACAGGGTACAACCGATGACCAGTTTCTTTTGTCGCCAGATTGAGTGGAACAGATCAAATAAATCAATTTCATCGGACACCACGGGGGCTTGCACCTGGGGAGCTCTGTTCAAAATGGGGACACCCTTCTAAAAGTGGACGCTGGCTGCCCACTACACGATAGATCTGAATAACCAACTGAAAATACAGGGACAACGCCCTGGATATAGCCAATACGACACGAGGCGACGGTTATCCGACCATTGTGTCACTAAAAAAATCCCTACCGCACTCAGATTGTTTTCATTCAGAAAAAATAATGTCATATACGGCATTGATCAGCGTAGACGACATATCGGAAACCACCGCGCTCACGATATGTCAGAATCGCTTTAAATATCTGCTGGCAAAGGAAAAAAACCGACCGCAGCACAACTTTGGGAAATTTCCTGCAAAATCTTTTAACGGAACTTGCTACGGAGCATTTCTTGCTGTTGGCGGGCCCGCCATTTATATGTCGCATCAAAAAGGATTTTTTACATGCCCTCGTCCCCTTCCCGCTCCACGCAGTGCCCGACCGAAAAGGATAAACAAGCCCTGCAAGGCACCTGGGAACAAATCGCCCTGGAAGACAGCGGCATCGCCAACCCACCGGATGAACACAGTGCGCCCGGCGCGCTGACCACAATCGAGGGGGATCAGTTTCGGGTCATGACCCAAGATGGCGAGGTATTACTGCAGGGCAGTTTTACCCTGGACGCCCGCACCACGCCCAAGAGCATCACCTGGATCGACGCCATCGGTGCCGACGCCGGAAAGCACCTGCCCGCCAGTTACACCCTGGATGATGAGCGCTTCGTGTTTATCGCGGCGGATGAAGGCATGCCCCGGCCGACGCGTTTCAGTACGACGCCAGGGCAGACAATGCGCACTTTCGTACGCCGGTCATGAACGGATGAGGGGCATTCGTTTTTGCGACAGGATTTTCACGAAGTATTCACGTTTGGCGCGCTAGGTTAGACCCAACTCCTCAGATGAATCCCTTGGCCCGCCGCCCCAGCGGGCCTTTTTTTGCCTTCAGGCCGGGCGCTTGACGGCGGTCAGGGTGTAGCACATCGGCAGTTGCGCCGGTTGGTTCTCGTACTGGTCGTAGAGCTCTTCGCGATTGGAGTGCGGGTACTCCTGCAGGTGGCTGATCTGCAAGCCTGCCGCGATGGCCGCGCTGACAACCTCGCCTAAGGTGTGCACGAACCAGTAAGACGCCGCGGCTGCGCTGTTACTCGGGCCTTCATAGACAATCGCCTCGTGCTGCACAAAAGGCTCGCGGCGAAAATATGAGGTGACCGGCAGCATCGGGTTCGGCGCTTCGGGGTCGAACACTTCCAGGATCGGATGAGTCTCGTAGATCACCAGCGTCCCGCCGTCTTTGAGGGTGCTGGCGACATGCCCCATGAATAGCCCGATATCCGGCATCCAACCCAACACCCCGATGGTGATCAGGGCGATATCAAAACGCCCCTGCAACCGCTCGGGCAAATGATGAATATCGGCTTCGATAAACTCGGGCGCATGGGGTGAGCGACTGGCCAGCTCCGCCGCCTGTGCCAGAAATGCATCGGACTGGTCGACCCCCACCACACTGCTGGCGCCCAGCCCATACAGCGACAGGCTTTCACGGCCGTTATTGCAACCCAGTTGCACGGCGTCCCGCCCCTTGACGCCCACCTGCATTAACAGGGTGGTCAGGGTGGGATCCAGGCAGGAAAAATCAGGCGCGCCGACATCCGCGAGCAGGCTTTGCCAGTGCTCGGTAGCTTTGTGGTGTTCGGCGGATTCGTTCCAGGCGGCCTTGTTGCTGGCGATTGCCTGTTGAGCAGACAGCGTGTCCATTGCGTCTCCAAACCATTGAACGTGCGCACCACGATGGCGATGAGCGCCGTCAAGAAAACAGAAGGGAGTTCGCCCCGCACCGACAGCCTCGCCATCCTTGAACCGGTAAAGAGCCATCACTGCAGGGCGAACGCTGGAAACTTAATCCACGGTCATTGGATGTTCAACTGTTAACAAACACAGATCGGACGGTCGATACAGTTTCGATACAACTCGAGGCTTTTTGTAAAAATTTCCGCAAAAAAAAGACAAACCAGGCACTTCCAGCGGCCCGACACGCCTGCCTGTCATATAACTCACGCCGCACATATGCGACAATGCGCGCCAAATTCCAACATACACCCCATATTTTCTGCTCGGCGACTGGGCTTCACGCCTTGATGTCGCTGTTGACGCATGCCCGTTGGCCCGGGCTCCGAATGGGTCCCGGCCCAAATAAGCGCACCCCAAGCTATTGATAGGTAAAGTAATTGATCTCCACAGCTAACATCACCATGCAGTTCGGCGCCAAGCCGCTGTTTGAGAACGTCTCGGTCAAGTTCGGCGCCGGTAACCGTTATGGTTTGATCGGTGCCAACGGTTGCGGCAAGTCGACCTTCATGAAAATCCTCGGTGGCGACCTCGACCCGTCCGGCGGCCAGGTCATGCTGGAGCCGAACGTGCGCCTGGGTAAGCTGCGCCAGGATCAGTTCGCCTACGAAGAATTCAATGTCATCGACACCGTGATCATGGGTCACGAAGAGCTGTGGAAGGTCAAAGCCGAGCGCGATCGCATCTACTCGCTGCCGGAAATGAGCGAAGAAGACGGCATGGCCGTGGCCGAGCTGGAAACCGAGTTCGCCGAAATGGACGGCTACACCGCCGAATCCCGTGCCGGTGAACTGCTGCTGGGCCTGGGTATCGGCATCGAGCAGCACTTCGGCCCGATGAGCGAAGTGTCTCCAGGCTGGAAGCTGCGCGTATTGCTGGCCCAGGCGCTGTTCTCGGATCCGGAAGTGCTGCTGCTCGACGAACCGACGAACCACCTGGACATCAACACCATTCGCTGGCTGGAAAACATCCTGACCCAGCGTAACAGCCTGATGATCATCATCTCTCACGACCGTCACTTCCTGAACAGCGTGTGCACCCACATGGCTGACCTGGACTACGGCGAGCTGCGCCTGTTCCCGGGCAACTACGACGAGTACATGACCGTGGCGACCCAGTCCCGCGAGCAGTTGCTGTCGGACAACGCCAAGAAGAAAGCGCAGATCTCCGAACTGCAATCGTTCGTCAGCCGCTTCTCGGCCAACGCCTCGAAAGCCAAGCAGGCCACTTCCCGCGCCAAGGCGATCGACAAGATCCAACTGGCCGAGGTCAAGCCTTCGAGCCGTGTGAGCCCGTTCATCCGTTTTGAACAGACCAAGAAACTGCACCGCCAGGCGGTCATCGTCGAGCGCATGGCCAAAGGCTTTGACGGCAAGACCCTGTTCAAGGACTTCAGCTTCCAGGTTGAAGCCGGCGAGCGCGTGGCGATCATCGGCCCGAACGGTATCGGCAAGACCACCCTGCTGCGCACCCTGGTCAACGAACTGACCCCGGACGCCGGTAGCGTGAAGTGGACCGATGCGGCCGAACTGGGCTACTACGCCCAGGACCACGCCCACGACTTCGAAGACGACGTCACCCTGTTCGACTGGATGGGCCAGTGGGCCCAGGGCGAACAAGTGATCCGCGGCACCCTGGGCCGCATGCTGTTCTCCAACGATGAGATCCTCAAGTCGGTCAAGGTCATCTCCGGTGGTGAGCAAGGTCGCATGCTGTTCGGCAAGCTGATCCTGCAAAAGCCCAACGTGCTGGTCATGGACGAACCGACCAACCACTTGGACATGGAATCCATCGAGGCGCTGAACCTGGCGCTGGAAAACTATCCGGGCACGCTGATCTTCGTCAGCCACGACCGTGAGTTCGTATCGTCCCTGGCCACCCGCATCATCGAGCTGAGCCCAAGCGGCGTGATCGACTTCAGCGGCACCTATGACGACTACCTGCGTAGCCAGGGCGTGGTGTTTTAAGGGCCGCCAATAGCGGTTAGCCACACGCTGCAAGTAAAAGCCCCGTCAGCAGTGACGGGGCTTTTTGCATTTCCAGGCTCGACCAACGGCGCGTCAGGGCCGATGATTGTTAGCCTGCTTCCTTTTCTTCCAAGCCCTTGCCATGATGCGTTCACCGCCCTGCCGCGAATGAGCCTCCATGCCAGCCGCCCCCAGCTCCCTGTCGATCACCCTGCAGATCGTCTCCATCGTCTTCTATACCTTTATCGCGTTTATCTGCATTGGCCTGCCGATTGCGGTGATCCCCGGCTACGTCCATGAACAACTGGGTTTCAGCGCCGTGGTGGCCGGCGTAACCATCGGTTCACAGTACCTGGCCACCCTCCTCAGCCGCCCCATGGCCGGGCGCATGTCGGACAACGTCGGCACCAAGCGCGCGATCGTGCTGGGCTTGAGCGGTATTCTGCTCAGCGGTGTCTTGACGTTTTTTGCCACGCTGCTGCACAGCCTGCCCAGCCTGAGTCTGGGGATTCTGCTGGTCGGTCGCGTGTTGCTGGGCGTGGCCCAGGGCCTGATCGGTGTCGGCACCATCAGTTGGTGCATGGGCCAGGTCGGCGCCGAACACACCGCGCGCTCGATCTCCTGGAACGGCATCGCCTCCTATGGCGCCATCGCCATTGGCGCGCCGCTGGGCGTGGTGATGGTTGCGCAATACGGTTACAACAGCCTCGGTCCCGCGCTGGCCGTGCTGGCAGCCCTGGGCCTGGTGCTGATCCGCAAAAAACCCTCGGTGCCGGTGGTGCGCGGCGAGCGCCTGCCGTTCTGGGCGGTGTTCGGGCGGATCGCGCCGTTTGGTGCCAGCCTGTGCCTGGCGTCCATTGGCTACGGCACCCTGACCACCTTCATTGCCCTGTTCTACCTCAATCGCGGCTGGACCGGCGCCGCCTGGTGCCTGACGGTGTTTGGCATCTGCTTTATCCTCTCGCGCCTGCTGTTTATCTCGAGCATCAGCCGTTTTGGCGGGTTTCGCGCGGCGATTGCCTGCATGACCCTGGAAACCCTCGGCCTGACCCTGCTATGGCTCGCGCCCTCGCCCGCCATTGCCTTGATCGGCGCCGGCCTCACCGGGTTTGGCTTGTCGTTGGTGTACCCGGCACTGGGCGTCGAAGCCATCAAACAGGTGCCCAACAGCAGCCGGGGTGCCGGGCTGAGTGCCTATGCGGTGTTTTTTGACCTGGCGCTGGCGATTGCCGGACCGCTGATGGGTGCGGTGGCGTTGAACCTGGGCTACTCGTGGATTTTCTTTTGCGCGGCACTACTGTCCGTCACGGGCCTGGGCCTGACCTGGCTGCTGATGCGCCGGGCCTACTGATCCGCAGTCTGCATCCCGGCCCGCGAGTGCTGGCCGAGGGTGCGCCCGAAAAAACGCCCGGCCTCGGAGATCAGGTCGCGGTGAATACCCTCGCGGTCCACCCCATCGGCATCGGTACAAAGCGCCGGCATCAGCGCCAGTTGCTCGTCATCGCAAGGGGCCATGAAAATAAAGTGCCCAGCCCCGGCCAACAGTTTGAAATCCGGCGGCTGTGGCAGCTTGCGCGCCAGGGCGGCGGCGTTTTTATCCACGGCTACCAGCTTGTCGCCATCGCCGCTGTACAGCAGCACCGGCACATGCACGTCGCCCAGGGTCTGACGACCGAACATCAGGCTAAGCGGCGCCATCAGCATCAACGCGTGGATCCGTGGGTCGGCCTGGGGTTGCAGGTCATCGCGGTCGACCACCAGCTCACCCTTAGAGGTACAGGCGTCGCGGTCTTCAGGACGCTCCTGGCAATAGCGGCGCAAACGCTCGAAATCCGGCTTGGCCCCGGCCAGGATCAGCGCCGTCTCGCCGCCCGCCGAATAGCCGATCACCCCTACCTGGCCCACGTTGACGAACGGCGACAGCATCGGGTCGCCCAGGGTCGCGGTAATCGCCGCAGAAATCTGGATCGGCCGGCCATACAGGTTACTCAAGGTACCCAGGCGGCTGTGGTCCTTATAGTTGTCGCCCGGGTGCAGCACGGCGACCACCACAAACCCCTTGCGCGCCAGCGACGTCGCCAGGTCGTGCAAAGCCAGGGGCGTGCCGGTGTTGCCATGGGACAGCATCAGCAACGGGAAGCGGCCGATGGCGACCTTGGCGTCCTCGGCGGCGGCGACGCGATACGCCCCCACCTGACTGAGATGTTCATCACCCGTGGACGGATAAAACGCGATGGCTTTCATCGGCTGCGAATCCAGCGGGTCAAGAAAGCTCATGCGGTGATAGCCCACGCTCCAATGGGGGTGCGGGGCGACAGCGGCGTGCACTGAAACGAGGCCGCCGAGCAGGGAAACCAGCAAGACTGCACAAAGACGCATCATGGGGATGTCCACCTGTGCTGGGTGACGCCTGCAGGCCGATGCAGCCTCGGGCGGTATGACCCGGTGTTGCATAAGCTGCGCCATATTCGCCGGTTCAAAACAAAAAACTCCGTATTCCGCCGGCATTGAAGCTAGCAGAATACAGAGTTTAGACAGCCCGAATCAGATTGAAAGGCGCTCGTGCTTACGCCGCGACGAACAACTGCTCGCTGATCAGCGCATTGGCATCGTTCAATGCCTTGCTGCGTGCTTCGTCACCATAGGCCAGGCCGTGGGCACGTACGAACTCGATATCAGTGATACCGAAGAAGCCCAGCAGCACTTTCAAGTAGTCCTCGTGCCCGACGCCGGTCGGTTGGCCAACGTGCAGGCCACCGGCGGTGGAGACCACGATGACTTTCTTGTTGCCGCACAGGCCTTGCGGGCCGGCTTCGGTGTAGCGGAACGTCTGGCCAGCGACGGCAATGCGGTCGATCCAGGCCTTGAGCTGGGTGGGAATGGTGAAGTTGTACATCGGCGCGGCGATAACCACCGCGTCGGCAGCCAGGAACTCGGCCAGGGTCGAGGCGCTCAGGTCAGCTTCGTGCTTCTGTACGGCATCACGCAACTCGGCGGCGGTGCCCAACGCGCCCAGGGTAATCCCGGAAAAATGGGTGATACCTTCGCTGGCCAGGTCACGGTAGGTCACTTCGACACCCGGCTCAGCCGCCTGCCAGGCCTTGACCACTTCGCCGCTCAACTGGCGGGATACCGAGTTGTCACCGAGGATGCTGGAATCAATATGCAAGAGTTTCATGTGGGATCTCCAAGTGAGGATCGCCACCGGCGATCTGATGGGGAGAATCCTACAGATCAATCCAATAGCCGATTAGCCGGTTAAAATGCGATAGTTCGTCCCACTGACAGGACAATAGGCCCAACATGCAAGACCTCAATGACCTCTACTATTTCGCCAAGGTGGTGGAAGCCGGTGGCTTCGCGGCGGCTGGCCGGCTGCTGGGCATCCCCAAGTCGCGGCTGTCGCGGCGCATTGCCGAACTGGAAGAACGCCTCGGCGCCCGCCTCTTACAGCGCACCACCCGGCAACTGACCCTGACGGCCGTCGGCGAACGCTACCTGGGGCACTGCCAGGCGATGCTGCTGGAAGCGGAAATGGCCGACGAAGCCGTGGTCAACATGTCCAGCGAACCCCGGGGCCGGCTGCGGGTCAGTTGCCCGGTGGGCCTGGCCCACGAAATCCTGCCGACGGTGGTGGCGCAATTCCTCGCGGCCCACCCGCTGGTGCAACTGGAGATGATGCTGATCAATCGCCGCGTCGACCTGGTGGCCGAGGGTGTAGACGTAGCCTTGCGTGTGCGCGAATTGGGGGACGAAGACCCACTGCTGGTGACCCGCCGCCTGCGTCAGGCGCAGACGGCCATGGTCGCCAGCCCCGAGTTTGTGCGCGACCGCCAGATCAACAGCCCGGCCGACCTCAAACACCTGCCGGTATTGGGCGCCCTGGAAGCCGACCGTATGGTCCACCTGCGCATGCTCGACCCTGCCGGCAATGCCACCGACCTGGCGATGGAGGCCCGCCTGGGCATCGACGACTTCCTGGTGCGCAAGGCCAGCGCCCTTGCCGGCCTGGGCTTCACCGTGCTGCCCATGATGTATTGCGAGCAGGAGCTGGAAAGTGGCCAACTGGTGCAACTGCTGCCCGAGTGGTCGCTGCCCGGTGGCTGGCTGCAAGCGGTGTACCCGCATCGACGCGGCGTATCCCCAGCGGTGCGCGCCTGGATCGACTTTCTGGCCCATGCCTTCAACAGTTGCGGAGATCGACTGCTATGAGTACCCGGAGCATGACCGAAGACGACGTAGCCCAGTTCTGCCTGGGCTTGCCCGGTGCACGGGAGGATTACAAGTGGGGCGGTGTGCGGGTGTTCTCGATTGCCGGCAACAAGATGTTTGCCCTGCAGAACCTGCGCGGCGACTCCCTGGCGTTCAAGGTCGACAAGGAACTGTTCCTTGGCCACGTCGACCGCCCCGGCATCCACCCGGCGCCGTACCTGGCGCGGGCGCAGTGGATCATCATGCAGCTGCCCTACCCACTGGGCGGCGAAGAACTGCGCGGCTTGCTGCAGCGCTCCCACCAGTTGGTGGTGAGCAAACTGCCCAAACGCACGCAAATCGGCCTGAGGCTGGACGAGTAAGCCAGTCCAGGTCGTCTTGTACACAACTTGATCATCGAGATATGCACATACCCCGGTGGGCGCAGCTTCGCTCTCAAGCCCCACGCGGCTAGAAGACTGCCAGCAGCGTGCCGCCCAGAAACAACTGATCAATCCAGAACACCTGGTGCAGCAACACAATCAGCCAGAACACCACTTGATAAGACATCTTGCGCGTCTTGTGCCGGAACACCTGCTGCGCAACCAAGGCACCCGGCCAACCACCGGCCAGCTCCATGGCATGCAGGATCTTCTCCGGGGTGCGCCAGCTATCGCTCTGGGCCTTGCGCTTGTCGCTCCAGTACAGGCAAAACGTCACCACGCTGACCAGGCCATAGGCCGCCAACGGGATCAGCGACACCCCGCGATACGCCAGCAGTGCCGCGCCAAACAACGGCACGGCACACAACAGTGCAAACACCACAGCCTTCAAGCGCAGATGCTGGATTGTCATCACGCCTTGGCCGCCGCCCAGTCAATCCAGCCGAACTGCCAGGTGGCCAGGATCAGCAAACCGAACGCAATGCGGTACCAGGCAAACACTGCATAGCTGTGGCTGGCGATGAACTTGAGCAAGCCACGCACTGCAATCATCGCGAAGATGAACGAGACCACAAAACCGACGGCAAACACCGGCAGATCCGCAGGCTGGAACAGGTCACGGTACTTATAGCCCGAGTACACCGCCGCCCCGACCATGGTCGGCATCGCCAGGAAGAAGGAAAACTCGGTGGCAGCCTTGCGCGACAGGCCAAACAACAGGCCACCGATAATGGTCGAGCCGGAACGCGACGTCCCTGGAATCATCGCCAGGCACTGGGCAAAGCCCACTTTCAAGGCGTCTTTCCAGGTGATGTCATCGACGGTTTCGGCATGGATGACATGCTCGCGACGCTCGGCCCACAACATGATCACCCCGCCGATCACCAGCGCAGTGGCCACCGTGATCGGGTTGAACAGGTATTCGTGGATCAGGTCGGCAAAAATCACCCCCAGCACCACCGCCGGCAGGAAGGCGATCAGCAGGTTGACGGTAAAGCGCTGGGCGTTGCGCTGGGTCGGCAGGCCGGTCACCACGTCGAGGATCTTGCGCCGGAATTCCCAGACCACCGCCAGGATGGCGCCCAGCTGAATGATGATGTTGAACGCCATGGCGCGCTCGCCACCGAAGTTGAGCAAGTCGGCGACGATAATCTGGTGCCCGGTACTGGAGATCGGCAAGAACTCCGTCAGCCCTTCGACAATGCCAAGTATCGATGCCTGAAAGGCGGTCCAAAGATCCATTATTCCCCCAAAGGTCATGCGACGGCATGCCTCGTTGATATTTTCTAGGTGTTCACTAACGATGAGCACGCGGCAAGGCCGCGCGCAGGATCAAGGCTGACCTGCCAAAATTCTGTGAAAAATCAGGCAGTACTCAGGTTTTTTGATTCCGGGCCGAAAGCCTATCAGACAAGCCCGGATTTCGCTTCGCGTTATCACTGGCCGATCAACGCAGCACCGAAAATTATAAGAACGCGGAGTGACAAGACTATGAACAGTTTGCGCAATATGTCGATCAGCCGGCGCCTCTGGATGATCCTGATAGTCGCCGTGTTGATGTTGATGACCCTGGGTTTGCTGATGCTCAAGCAGATCCACGACGACCTCTACCAGGCCAAGAGCCAGAAAACCCAGCATGTGGTGCAGACTGCCAGCGGAATTCTGAATTTTTATCACGGCCTTGAAACCACCGGGGTGCTGACCCGCGAGGCCGCGCAGAAACAAGCCTTGAGTGTGGTGCGCGGTCTGCGCTACGACCAGAACGACTATTTCTGGATCAATGACCTGACGCCGGTGATGATCATGCACCCGGCCAACCCCAAGCTAGACGGCCAGAACCTTTCGGCCATCCGCGATCCGGACGGCTTTGCGATCTTCAATGAGTTCGTCACCCTGGCCAAGGCCAAGGGCGTCGGCATGGTCGATTACCGCTGGCCGAAACCCGGCGCGGCTGAGCCCGTGGCCAAGACCTCCTATATCCAGTTGTTCGAGCCCTGGGGCTGGATTATTGGCTCCGGCGTCTACGTGGACGACGTACAGGCACAATTTCGCGGCCAGGTCTGGAAAGCCTCGCTGATCGGCCTGGGTATTGCGCTGATCATGGCCCTGCTGGTGGTGCTGATTGCCCGCAGCATCGTGCGCCCGCTGCAGGAAGCGGTACAGGCCATGGCCAACATCGCCAGTGGCGAAAGCGACCTGACCCGCAGCCTCGACACCCACGGCCAGGACGAAGTCACGCAACTGTCCCGGCACTTCAACACCTTCACCGCCAAACTGCGCCAGGTGGTCAGCCAGTTGCAGGTGTGCGCCAATGCCCTGGCCCAGTCGTCCGCCGAGCTGGGCAGCAATGCCAGCCAGGCCCATGACCGCAGCCAGCAACAATCCCAGCAAATGGAACTGGTGGCCACTGCCATCAATGAAGTGACCTACGGCGTCCAGGACGTGGCGAAGAATGCCGAGCACGCCGCCAGCGAAATGCGTGACGCGCAGACCCAGGCCGAACAGGGCCAAGTCAATATCGACGGCAGCCTGCAACAGATCGACGCGCTGTCCGGCACCATCAGCCAGGCGGTGGAAGTGATCCGCACCCTGTCCACCGAAAGCACGCAGATTGGCGGGGTGCTGGAGGTGATTCGCTCGATTGCCGAGCAGACCAACCTGCTGGCTCTCAACGCCGCCATCGAAGCGGCCCGCGCCGGCGAACAAGGCCGTGGTTTTGCCGTGGTCGCCGACGAAGTGCGCCTGCTGGCCCAGCGCACGCAAAAATCCACTGCCGAAATCCAGAACATGATCGAGCGCCTGCAAGGGCATTCCGAAGCAGCGGTCAAGGTCATCAGCGACAGCCACCAGGCCTCGCAACTGACCATCGAACAAGCCGGCCAGGCGGGCGCCAGCCTGAATGCCATCGGCCAGGCCCTGCGCAACCTCAATGGCCTGAACGCCTCGATTGCCAGCGCGACCCTGCAACAGGCCCACGTGGTGGAAGACATCAACCAGAACGTGACCCAGGCCGCCGGCCTGTCCCACAGCACTGCGCTGGCGGCCCAGCAATCGAGCGAGGCCAGCGTGCATCTGAAGGACTTGAGCGAAGAACTCAACGGCCTCCTGCGCCAGTTCAAGGTCTAGCCCTCCTCCCGACAGCAGCCCGCTCGCCACAGCGAGCGGGTTTGCCACAGCAATCCCTCTTCCCATAATTAGCCCCCGGCCTGGACAGGATTTTGCCCGGCCGGTTGGGTACAATCGCCCTCCTCTTCGACTCTTCCAAGGAATCCCATGTCCGGGCTTGAACTGTTTGCCGCCGCGCTGGGGGTGATTGCCGTCTGGTTGACGGTCAAGCAGAACCCGTGGTGCTGGCCGATCGGCCTGGTCATGGTGCTGCTGTACACCTGGGTGTTCTTCGAGGTGAAGCTGTATTCCGACATGCTGCTGCAAGTGGTGTATGCCGGCCTGCAGGTCTACGGTTGGTGGCAATGGACCCGTGCCGGCGAGGTCAAGCAAGGGCGCCAGGTCAGCAGTCTTGGCAGCCAGGCTATCCTCCTGAGCCTGACGGTTGGCGCAGTCGGCAGCCTGTTGCTGGGCGCCGCCATGGCGCACTGGACCGATGCTGCACAACCCTGGCTGGACGCCGCCCTGACCGGCTTCAGCCTGGTGGCGCAAATGTGGATGGCGCAAAAACGCGTGCAATGCTGGGCACTATGGATTGTGGTCGATGTGATTTTTGTCGGCCTGTTTGTCTACAAGGGGCTGTACCTGACGGCCGCGCTCTATGCCCTGTTCACAGTGATTGCCGTACAAGGCTGGCGCGAATGGCGCGCCGATCCGGCGTTGCGCACATGAAGGTGCTGGTGATGGCAGGCCCCGAGTCCAGCGGTAAAAGCTGGCTGGCCGAGCAGTTGCAGGCGCATTTCGGTGCGGTGCTGGTGGGCGAGTATGTGCGCTATTTCATCGACCACTACCAGCGTGATACGACCCTCGCCGACATCCCGGACATCGCCCGTGGCCAACTGGCCTGGGAAGATGCCGGCCGTGCCCGGCAGCCGCAACTGCTGATACTCGATACTCACCTGCTGACCAACAAGCTGTGGAGCCTGACGCTGTTTGGCGATGCCCCCGCGTGGCTCGACGAGGCACTGCTGGCCCGCCATTACGACCTGCACCTGTTGCTGTCGCCCGAAGGCATTGGCTGGACCGCCGACGGTCAACGCTGCCAGCCGGACCTGGCCGACCGCCGGGCCTTCTTCCAGGCCAGCCGCGACTGGCTGGAGCAGCATCAGCAACCTTACAAGGTGATTGGCGGGGATTGGCAGGCACGCCATGACCAGGCGTTTGCCGCCGTGGCGCACCTGCTCGGCCAATAAAGCCCCTACTCGTGGATCAGCTGCCGTTGATACTGTGGGTCAGCCTTGATCTGCTGTTCGGTAAACGGCAACGGGCTGAGCTTTTTCGCGGAAAACGCCTGGGTCTGGTCCTTGAAGTAAGGCGACGCCGGATCGCTGGACAGTGAGAACGCCAACACGCCTTCCGCTTTCGGCCCCTGGTCGTCGAAGGTGACGATCTGCAAGTAACTGCTGCCGCTGACCACCTCACGCTTGCCATCGGCCCTCGGCACGCTTTGCATGGCGTTGTAGATCCCCAGTTCCTGCGGGCCACCGTGCATCGGGGTGCTGCCCGAGACCTGGATATCGCCCCAACGAGTGCCTTCTTTCAACCCCGACTCACTCACCTGCGCCATTGACGCCAGCATTGCCTCACGCAACGCCTTGGCCACCTCCGGCCGCTCGATGAGCAACCCACCCGGGGTGGTTTGTGGGTGGTCCGGGTCAAACGCAACGCGCCACACCTGCGGCACTTGCTGCAGGTGCTCCATGACCTGGAAGAAATGCACCAGGCCCAGGCCGCTGTCGAGGTTGGCCTTCTGGTCCCAGTCCTTGAGGCGGGTACACAGGGTTTTCAGGGCGGCATCCGTCTGTTGCGCGCAGAACCTGAGCAGATCCGGCATCACCTGCCCAGCCAGGTACACCTGGTTATCCAGCACCATGTGTTGCAAATCGGCGACGGTGATCGGCTGTGTGTCCAGGTCCTGCAAGCGCTGCAAGGCAAAACGCGAACGTGCGCCCAGGGCAATGTGATCCTGGCTGACCACCGGCGAAAAGCCGGCCAGCGGGGCCTTGGGGTTAGCCATCCAGGCCGAGTCGTTGGAGTGCTGCACGTAGTCCCGGCGCGCCAGCTGCGGCAGTTGATCAGCGGCGAAGATCCCCGGCTGGGCGGCGCGCGGATCGATATCCCAGGCGCAGGCACTGTGGGCACCGTCAAGCATGATCATCTGCAGACCGGCACGCGGGTCGCTGCATTGTTCGAGTTTTTTTGCACTGACGTTCGGCACCACCGACAGGTTCATATACAGGCTCTGCCCCTGATCGTCCGCCGCCAGGGTGTTGACCCAGGGAATCCCTTGCAGGCGGTGTACCGAGGCTTGCAAGTCCTTGAGGCTGCGGGCCTGGTTCATCGCGTACCACTGCTGCAGCACGCGGTCATTGCCCAGGTTGGCGTCGCGCAGGCTGAAAGCGTATTGCCCGTTCCAGTCGAGCTTGCCCGGCCATTGCACCACGGGCCCGAACTGCGAACTGTAGACCGTTTGGGTGTGGGCCTCGGCGCCCTTGACCTGTACCGTTACCTGGGTTTTCTGCAGGGGGATCGACTTGCCGTCGAGCAAATAGCGGGTCGGGTCCTTCGGGTCCAGGGTCAGGCGATACAGGGTGAAATGCTTGGATGTGTCCACCGTATGGGTCCAGGCCACATGCTGGTTGAAGCCGATATTGACCACCGGCAGGCCCGGCAAGGCGGCGCCCATTACGTCCAGCTGACCAGGAATGGTCAGGTGCATCTGATAAAAACGCATGCCGCCGATCCACGGGAAATGCGGGTTGGCCAGTAACATGCCGCGCCCGTTGAACGAGCGCTCGCTGCCCACCGCCACCGCGTTGCTGCCGCGATCCAGGGCAAAGCGTTGCTGCTTCAAGGTGGCGACCTCAAACGCTCGCACATCGCTCTGCACCGCCACGCCTGGCTGGGGTGGTGTCGCCCCCGCCAAGGCCTCGGCGAATTGCTCCACGCCACCTTCCACCAGCAACCGCCGGGTCAGCTTGATCAGGTCATCGGTCGTGATCGGCCGCACCCAGGCGCCCTGGCACTGCATCGGTCGGTCCTTGGCCCCGCGCTCTTGCAGGTAGCGGTTGTAACCCGCCGCATAGCCGGCAAGACGCTGCTGCATCTGCGGGGTCTGCGCCTTCCAGAAAGCCGTCACTGCTTCGGGCGTATTGAGCCAGGTAAAGAACACATCGCTGGTCAAGTTGTTGCGCTCTTCCAGGGTCGCCTGCTCGGCACCGAAGTAACGAGCGCGCTGGCCATTGACCGTGACCACTTCGTTGGCCAGCAGGCACAGGTTGTCCTGCGCGTAGGCATAGCCGATGCCATAGCCCAGGCCGCGCTCATCGTTGGCGCGGATATGCGGGATACCAAACCCGGTGCGGCGGATATCGGCGCTCAGCGTACCCGCCTGCACGTCGCTCACCTGGCGGGCCGTCGCACACAGGCTCACCCCCAGCAACACACCCGCCACGCAAACCCTGGACAACCCGTTGGAAATAATCACGCAGACCCCATCATCAAACCAAATTGAACGCCCAAGGCGGGGCCGACTCGCCAACACCAGCCCATGGATAAAGACGTAGAAATCCGCAGAAATTTAGGCCGCGCGCGCCTTATTTACCGGCGCCAGGAAGGTGACAGACGTAAGACCGAGAAAATTTATCCGGCTTGGACTTCATGATTTGCGTGGCTCATACGTCTTATTAACTAGAGAGCACCATCGTTTTCCTGATCAGGCTCTGATAAGGAGTTTTTGCATGCACAACCCGCAACTGCCCACGGACGGACATTTTATGGCACACGACGCCGCTTTCGGCGCAAGTAACCAAGCCTTCGGCAAGGCCCCCGAGCATCAAGGCAACCAACGCATCCGGCATCTGCTCAAGTGTTTTGGGTTGCGTACCAGCCTGATCCGGCTGAAAGTCATCGACGCCCTGCTCACCGCCGCCGACAACGGCCGCTCGCTGGGTGTACGGGGTGTGCACAGCCACTTGCTGGAACTGGGCATCCCGCTGTCGTTTCTCAGTGTGCGCGAGGTGCTCAAGCGCCTGTGCAGCGAGGGCGTGATCACCCTCAACAGCGACAAAAGCTACAGCCTCCATGAAGAGGCTGCCAAGGTCCTGGCGACCAGCGCCTGACTTACAGGTTGGGCTTGACCTTGCGGCGCATGATGCCGTTGATCACCACCACAATCACCGCCACGGCAATGGCGATGTACTGGAACGTCTTCTCACTGATGGCGCCGATGTTCTGCAAATAGGACAGGCCAAACATCGTGCCGAGGACGACCAGGGAAATCAGAATCGAGTAAATCAAGCGTTGCTTCTGGGTCATGACGGGTTCCTGAAACCTGAAAATTGTATCTGGGGCGTATCAGGGCCTCATGTTACAGGCGATAAAGCGCTTTGGCATGACCCTATTTGCCTTGCCAGCGCAACGGTTGTGGCGAGCGGGCTTGCCCGCGCGGGGCTGCGTAGCAGCCCAATACACCCAGCGCATTGCTTCAGTTGAACACGCGGGGCCGGATTTTAGGGCTGCTACGCCACCCAACGCGGGCAAGCCTGCTCGCCACGGGGCAGTTGGTCAGGGGCTTATTGGTCCTTGAACTGCGGCGCACGCTTGGCCACGAACGCGGCCATGCCTTCCTTCTGATCCTGGGTCGCGAAGGCGGCGTGGAACACCCGGCGCTCAAAGCGCACGCCTTCCGACAGGCTGACTTCAAAGGCGCGGTTCACGCTTTCCTTGACCATCATGCTGATCGGCACCGATTTACTGGCGATCAGCGCCGCAACCTGGAGCGCCTCGTCCAGCAGTTCGTCCGCCGGCACAATCCGCGCCACGATGCCGCAACGCTCGGCCTCCACGGCGTCGATAAAACGCCCGGTCAGGCACATCTCCATGGCCTTGGCCTTGCCCACCGCACGGGTCAGGCGCTGGGTGCCGCCCATGCCCGGCAGGACGCCGAGGTTGACTTCCGGCTGGCCGAACTTGGCCGTATCACCGGCCAGGATAAAGTCGCACATCAACGCCAGTTCACAGCCGCCACCTAGGGCAAAACCATTGACCGCCGCGATGATCGGCTTGCGGCGGTTGGCCACACGGTCGCTGTCGCTAAACAGATCATCAAGGTAGATCTGCGGGTAGGTCAGCTCGGCCATTTCCTTGATATCGGCGCCAGCGGCAAAGGCTTTCTTCGAGCCGGTCAACACGATGCAACCGATGTCGGGATTGGCTTCCAGGCTGTCCAGGGCCTGGTTCACTTCGCTGACCAATTGCGCGTTCAAGGCATTCAGCGCCTGGGGGCGATTGAGGGTAATCAGCCCGACACGGCCTTGAACGTCGAGCAAAATGGTTTCATAACTCATTGATCCGTTCCTCTTCAAAGATTGCGCGAAATGACCATGCGCTGAATATCACTGGTGCCTTCATAAATCTGGCAGACCCGCACATCACGGTAGATCCGCTCCAACGGGAAGTCGCTCAGGTAACCGTATCCACCCAGGGTTTGCAAGGCGGCAGAACAGACTTTCTCGGCCATTTCCGAGGCAAACAGCTTGGCCATGGACGCCTCCACCAGCGCAGGCTTGCCGCTGTCGCGCAGGGCCGCCGCGTAGTGCACCATCTGCCGGGCCACAGCGATCTGGGTGGCCATGTCCGCCAGGCGAAACGCTACAGCCTGGTGCTCGATCAGCGGTTTGCCGAAGCTTTCCCGCTCACGGGCGTAATCCCGGGCAGCTTCGAACGCCGCACGGGCCATGCCCACCGATTGCGAGGCAATACCCACGCGACCGCCCTCCAGGTTGACCAGGGCGATTTTGTAGCCTTCGCCCTCCTCGCCCAGGCGGTTGGCGACCGGCACCTTCACATCCTCAAACAGAATCTGACAGGTGTCGGACGCATGCTGGCCCAGCTTGTCCTCGACCCGCGCGACGGTGTAGCCCGGCGAGTCGGTGGGCACGATAAACGCGCTGATCCCACGCTTGCCGGCCGCAGGATCGGTCACGGCAAATACAATCACCACCCCGGCGTTCTGCCCGGAGGTGATGAACTGCTTGCAGCCATTGAGCACGTAATGATCGCCTTCAAGACGCGCGCGGGTTTTCAGGCTGCTGGCATCGGACCCGGCCTGGGGCTCGGTCAAGGCAAACGCACCGAGCATTGCGCCGCTGGCCAGGGGTTTGAGGAATTGTTCTTTCTGCTGGTCATTGCCGAACTTGAGGATGGGCACGCAGCCCACCGAGTTGTGCACGCTCATGATGGTCGAGCAGGCGCCATCACCGGCAGCGACCTCTTCCAGGGCCATGGCATAGGCCAGGTAGCCGGTGTCGCAGCCGCCCCACTGTTCCGGCACGAGCATGCCGAAAAAACCCAGCTCGGCCATCTCAGCGATAGCCTCCCTGGGGAAGCGATGCTCGCGGTCCCACTCGGCAGCGAACGGTTTGAGCCGCTCCTGGGCGAATTGCCGGGCCGCGTCGCTGATTTGCAGTTGTTCGTCATTGGGCAACATAAAAATTCCTTAATCCAGGCATTCGACGGCGATGGCCGTGGCTTCACCGCCGCCGATGCAGATGGCTGCAACGCCGCGCTTGAGGCCCCGCTGGCGCAGCGCTGAAAGCAGGGTCACGAGGATCCGCGCGCCGGATGCGCCAATCGGATGCCCCAGGGCACACGCCCCACCGTGGACGTTGACCTTGTCGTGGGGGATTTCCAGCTTGCTCATGGTCACCAGGCTGACCACGGCAAAGGCTTCGTTGATCTCGAACAGGTCGACATCGCCCAGGTCCCAGCCGGTCTTGCTCATCAGCTTGCGAATCGCCCCCACCGGCGCCACCGGGAACAGCCCCGGCTCATCGGCAAAGGCCGCATGACCGTGGATCACTGCCAGGGGCTTGAGCCCACGCTTCTGCGCTTCGGACTGGCGCATCATCAGCAAGGCCGCCGCGCCGTCGGAGATCGAGCTGGAGTTGGCCGCCGTCACCGTGCCGCCTTCGCGGAACGCCGGCTTCAAGGTGGCGATCTTATCCAGGCGCGCCTTGGGCGGCTGCTCGTCGTCGGTGATGGTCTTTTGCTCCTTGCCCACGGTGACCTGCACCGGGACGATCTCGGCGCTGAAACGCCCGGCACTGATCGCCTGCTGGGCGCGGGTCAGCGAGGCAATGGCAAACGCATCCTGGGTTTCGCGAGTAAAGCCATTGGCCTCGGCGCAATCCTCGGCAAAGGTGCCCATCAGGCGGCCCTTGTCATAGGCGTCTTCGAGGCCGTCGAGGAACATATGGTCAAGCACCCGGCCATGGCCCATGCGGTAGCCGCTACGGGCCCGATCCAGCAGGTACGGGGCATTGGACATGCTTTCCATGCCGCCGGCGATCACCACCTGCACGCTGCCGGCCAGCAGCGAGTCATGGGCGAGAATCGCCGCCTCCATGCCCGAACCGCACATTTTGTTGAGGGTGGTGCAACGTGTCGATTTATCCAGGCCGGCACCCAGCGCGGCCTGGCGTGCCGGGGCCTGGCCGAGACCGGCGGGCAGCACGCAACCGAACAGCACTTCATCCACGGCGTCGTGGGCGATACCGGCGCGCTCGACAGCCGCACGAATCGCGGCGGCGCCCAGTTGCGGCGCGGTCAGGCCCTTGAGGTCGCCCTGGAAGCCGCCCATGGGCGTGCGTACGGCACTGACAATAACAATCGGATCGTGGAGCTGAGTCATGACAAATCCTCCTTACTTGGCCGCCATGCGCAAGGCCCCGTCAAGACGGATCACCTCGCCATTGAGCATGCTGTTTTCAATGATATGCCGGGCCAGCGCGGCGTATTCGGCCGGTTTGCCCAAGCGTGGCGGGAACGGCACGCCGGCCGCCAGGGAGTCACGAACCTCCGGGGTCATGCCGGCCATCATCGGTGTTTCAAAGATGCCCGGGGCGATGGTCATCACGCGGATGCCGAAGCGCGCCAGTTCACGGGCGGCCGGCAGGGTCAGGCTGGCAATCGCGCCCTTGGACGCCGCGTAGGCGGCCTGGCCGATCTGCCCGTCGAAGGCCGCCACCGAAGCGGTGTTGATGATCACCCCGCGCTCACCGTCGACATCCGCCGTGGTTTCGGCAATCGCCGCTGCGGCCAGGCGCAGCAGGTTGAAGCTGCCGACCAGGTTGACGTTGATCACCTGGGCAAAGCTGGCCAGGGCATGGGGCCCATTCTTGCCGAGGATTTTCTCGCCGCGCACCACCCCCGCGCAGTTGACCAGGCCATGCAGGGCGCCAAACGCCGCCACCGTGGCCTGTACCGCAGCTTCAGCGGCCGCTTCCTGGCTGATATCCGCGACCACACTGCGCGCCTGCGCGCCCAGTTTTGCAGCCTGGGCCGCCACGGCGTCGGCATTCAGGTCCACCAGCATCACCTTGGCGCCTGCGGCCACCAGCATTTCGGCGGTAGCCGCGCCGAGGCCCGAAGCGCCGCCGCTGACCATAAATACCTTGTTTTCAATCTGCATCGTTGTTTCCTTAAAAAGGGATCAAGCCGTAGTCGCTGCCTGGACCTTGGCGATTTCCTGGTTACGCAAAATAAACCGCTGCAGCTTGCCGCTCGGGGTCTTGGGCAAGTCGCTGACAAATTCGATTTCCCGTGGGTAGGCGTGGGCCGCCAGGCGCTTGCGCACATGCAGGCGCAGTTCCTCGGCCAACGCGGCGTCGGCGCGGTACTGGCTGTTGATCACCACAAAAGCCTTGACCAGTTCGGTGCGCTCGGCGTCCGGCTTGCCGACCACCGCGGCTTCGATCACCGCCGGGTGCTCGACCAAGGCGCTTTCCACATCAAACGGTCCTACCCGGTAGCCAGACGTCGTGATCACATCGTCGCTGCGCCCGACAAAACTGATGCTGCCATCGGGGTTCAATTCCACGGTGTCGCCGCTCAAGTAGTACTTGCCGACGAAGGCCTTGGTCTTGACCCCTTCATAGCCGGCGAACCAGCACATCGGTGACTGCTCGCGGTCGATCGCCAGGATGCCGGGCTGGCCGGCGGGCAGTTCCTGGTGGTTGTCGTCCAGTACCACGATGCGGTGCCCCGGCGAGGCAAAGCCGGCGGAGCCGACATGCACCGGGTGTTCCAGGCCGTGGTGGTTGCACAGGACCATGCCCAGTTCGGTCTGACCGTAGTGGTCGTGGATGGTCACCCCCAGGTTATCGGCGAACCAGCGGATCACTTCCGGGTTCAGCGGCTCGCCGGCGCTGCTGACAATGCGCAACCGGCCCTTGATCGAGCGCGCGAACTGTTCGCCACCGGCGATCAGCAGGCGGTAGGCCGTGGGCGAACCGGTCAGGTTGGTGATCCCGTATTTGTTGATGACCCGGCAGGTGCTTTCCAGGGTGAACGGGCCATCGTAGAAGGTGATCGGATGGCCCATGGACAACGGCCCGGTCACACCGAAGTAGATGCCATAGGCCCAGCCCGGGTCGGCGACGTTCCAGAACGCATCTTCGGGGCGCAGGTCCACGGCGTCGCGGGTATAACTCTGGAACGCAACCAGGGCCTTGAGCGGCACGGCCAGGGCTTTCGACGGGCCAGTGGTGCCAGAGGTGAACATCAGCAGGAATGGATCATCGGCGCCCAGCAGTACCGGTTCGCACACATTCGAATAGTTGGGCAACTCGGCCCAGAAGCTGAAATCGCCGCGCACAATGCCTTCGCCCTTGGCGCCGGCCACGGTGACGATGGTCGGGCAGTCAGCGACTTCGGCAAGCTTGCTGCGGTTGACCGCGTCGGTCACCACCAGCGCCGCGCCGGAGCTGTTCAGGCGATGCTCGATGGCCTTGGGGCCAAAGGCCGTGAACAGCGGTTGATAGACCGCGCCGATGCGCCAGGTGGCGAGCACCGTCACCAGCAATTCGGCAGTGCGTGGCAACAGGCCGGCGACCTTGTCGCCACGCTTGACGCCCTGGGCCAGGAGGAAGTTGGCCAAACGCGCCGCCTGATCCTGCAATTCGCTGAAGGTCACGGTGGCGCTGCGGCCATCCTTGCCCTCCCAAAACAACGCAATGCGCCCCGGCAACGCGTGCCGGTCGCAGCATTCGACGCAGGCGTTGAGCGCCTGCAGGTGGCCGGCCAGTGCGGCCTCGACGGTTTGCTGGTAGTTGAACTGGGTGGTAGCAGCCAAATAATCGCGCATCGTGGCAAATCCCTGTGTCTTTTGTTGTTTTGGGGGGCGTGCTTTTGCGGGGTTGAATCGGGGGGAAATAGTGGCGCCAGAGCGGCGCAGGGACAATGGTCAAAGCTTTCAATGTGGCTGACTGGTTTGGCCAATGGCGCCTTGGACCAAACCGTTGCGTCATAGAGGCCAACAATCAGCCGGTCAACGCAAGCGATTGGACGCCCCGACCGCCGGCTTCTAATCTGAGGGCCTGCGCCACGAAGAAGCCCCTCGATGATTGTTCGCCCCAAACCCAACCTATTCGGCATCCTGTTCTCCCTCAAGGGTTCGATTGCCAAGCGTATTGCCCTGCGCAGCCTGCTGGTGACCCTGCTGGCCTCGGTGATCGTGCTGGTGGAAACCCTGCACCCGGCCTACTTCTCCAAGGTCAACGCCACGCCGTTCACCCTGCTCGGGCTATCGCTGTCGATTTTCATGAGTTTTCGCAACAACGCCTGCTACGACCGCTGGTGGGAAGGCCGCAAGCAACTGGGGCAGATGGTCATTGAAATCCGCTCGCTGATCCGCGAAACCCAGGTTTTTACCCAGCCAGGCGAACGCGAGGCCCTGTTGCGCGGCCTGTGTGGTTTTGCCCATGGCCTGGTGGCGCGCCTGCGCCTGGAAGACGAGGCCCGTGCCATCCAGCCGTGGGTCAATGTCGAGCCCGGCCACCCGAACCTGCCGGACCGGATCCTGCAAACCCTCGGCGCCCACTGCTCGGATGCCGCGCAACAGGGGCGGATCAGCGACTGGCGCTACACCCAGCTGGAAACCCGCCTGGTGGGGCTCAGCCAAGTCCAGGCGGCGTGCGAACGGATCAAGAGCACACCGCTGCCCTTCCCCTACACCTTGCTGCTGCACCGCACCATCTATCTGTTCTGCATCCTGCTGCCCTTTGCCATGGCCGAGCCCCTGGGTTGGCTGACGCCGATTTTTACTGCCATCGTCAGCTACACCTTCTTTGGCCTGGATGAAATCGGCGATGACCTGGAGGACCCCTTCGGCTTCGACGAGAACGACCTGCCGTGCAATGCCATCGTGCGCACCCTGGAACGGGAGATCCTCGCCGCCCTGGGCGAAACTGCCCTGCCAGCGCCCCTGGAGCCCGTGGACTATGTGCTGACGTGACGCGGGTTTGACACTCGCCGGTGTCTGACCGAAGCTGAGCGCTTTGCACTAGCTGCCCAGCTTTCGGACGCCTGCATGTCAAAGTCACGCCGTTACGCGATCATCGGCCTGAGCGCCCTGTTATTGGTGGTACTGGTTTTTTGGTATTTCTCCCGCAGCCCGAGCGTGTCCGTGCCGCCGGCTGTTGCCCACGGTTACTCCAAAGCCCTGAAAAAAGCGCATAACGGCGAGCCCGGCGCCGCGCGCGTGCTCTATCAGCAACTGGCGCGACCAGACCTGTCCGACGTGCGCCGCGCCGCCCTGCACAACGAATTGCATAACTACCCAAGCCCCCAGGCCTTGAAGCTGGCGGACAAGGACTTGAGCCACCCATCCCCCCTGGTGCGCCAGGCAGCCATTGCCAGCATTGTCGGCCTGGTGCCCAGCGGCCAGCGCACCCTGTTGCTGGGCCCGTTGCTCGAGGATGACCAGCAAAGCGTGCGATTTGCCGCCGCCAACGCCCTGCTGGGCCTGTCGCCCGACACCCTGGGCCTGTATTTCGGCCCCTTGCAGCTCGTGCTGGATGAGTATGTAAAGTACCTCAAGGCCCAGCCCGAAAGCCCTGATGGCTGGATCCAGCTGGCGCGCCTGTACATCCACAGCGCCCTGTTGCCCGAGGCCCAACATGCCCTGGAGCAGGCGCTGCGCCTGGACCCGGACAACCTGCCGGCGGTGGTTTCACGCATCGAGTTGCTGGATAAACAGGGCAAGGTCGATGACTCGCGCCAGATCCTCGCCACCCAACTGCAAGCCCACCCCGAGTCAGCCTATCTGCAACACGCCCTGGGCATGTGGCTGCTGCACCATGGCGAACAGGAATACGCACTGCTGGGCCTGTCCAAGGCGGTGGAGCTGGAGCCCGACAATCAGGATTACCGCTACGACCTGGCCACCACCTTGCATGACCAGGAGGAACTGGAAGCCGCCCAGCGCCAGTTGGAAGAAATCGTCCAGCGCCATCCCGCCAACCGCAAGGCGCGGGTGCTGTTGATCAACTACTGGAAGGAAAGCGGCCAGTTGCAAAACGTGCAGGTACTGCTGGCCCAACTGGAGCAGCAAAACCCGGACGATCCCGCGCTGCAGCAGGGCCTTTGAAGCGCTGCAGGCATTGAAAACTGTGGATTGGCCTGCACAAAAACGAGAAAACGTTGAACCGCCCCACAGCCCCACGGTCAAGTGAATATGGCGCGCCTTAGCCGGCACGCCGCTCAACTTATACGTGACCCGAGGGCACTTCTTGTCTACATCCAAAGAGCTGTTCACAGCAAAGGCGGCCACCGGCATCGAAGGTCTTGATGACATTCTTTCCGGGGGGCTATCGCGTAGCCATCTGTTCCTGCTCGAAGGTGAGCCCGGCACCGGCAAGACCACCGTGGCCCTGCATTTTCTCCAGGCCGGGGCCAAGGCCGGGGAACGATCGCTGTATATCACCCTGTCGGAAACCGAGCGCGAGCTGCGCCAGGGTGCCCAGTCCCACGGTTGGGAGCTGGATGAACATATCCATATCTTTGAACTGACCCCACCCGAAAGCCTGCTCAATGCCGAGCATCAGCAAAGCCTGCTGTACTCCTCCGACCTGGAGCTGGGCGAGGCCACCCGGCAGATCTTCGAGGTGGTGGAACGGGTCAAGCCGACCCGCGTGGTGATCGACAGCCTCTCGGAAATCCGCCTGCTGGCGCAAAGCTCGTTGCGCTATCGCCGGCAGATCCTGGCGATCAAGCACTACTTCGTGCGCTACGACGCCACCGTGCTGCTGCTGGATGACCTGACCACCGAATCCCTGGATAAAACCGTGCACAGCGTGGCCCACGGGGTGGTCCGCCTGGAAGAACTGACCCCCAACTACGGCGCGGAACGACGCCGGGTGCGGGTGGTGAAGTACCGGGGCCAGAAGTATCGCGGCGGCTTCCACGATTTCACCATTATGCAAGACGGTGTGCATGTGTTCCCGCGCCTGGTGGCCGCCGAGCACCGCAGTGGCTACAACCGCCAGACCCTGACCAGCGGCATTCGCGAGCTGGATGCGCTGCTGGGCGGCGGTATCGAGACCGGCTCCAGCACCCTGATCCTCGGCCCTGCCGGTACCGGCAAGTCGCTGATCTCGATGATCTTCGCCGCTGCCGCAGTGGCCCGTGGCGAAAAAGCCGCCCTGTTTATTTTCGATGAAGAGCTGGGCCTGTTGTTCGACCGCATGAACAACATAGGCATCGACCTGGCTGCCCTACAAGCCACCGGCAATCTGCTGATCGAGCAGGTAGACGCCGCCGAGCTGTCGCCCGGCGAATTTTCCCACCGGGTGCGGCGCTGCGTGGATGAGCGCCAGATCAAGACCGTGGTTATCGACAGCATCAACGGTTATCAGGCGGCCATGCCCGAGGAAAACGCCCTGGTGCTGCACATGCACGAGCTGTTGCTGTACCTCAACCGCCGGGGCGCAGCGACCTTCATGACCGTGGCCCAGCACGGGTTGGTCGGCGACATGCAAGCGCCGGTGGATATCACCTATCTGGCCGACACCGTGATCCTGCTGCGCTACTTCGAGGCCCTGGGCAAAGTGCGACGGGCCATTTCCATCATCAAGAAACGCACCGGCAGCCATGAATCGACCATTCGCGAATACCGCATCGGCAGCCAGGGCATGACTATCGGCGAGCCCATTGAAGCCTTCCAGGGCGTGCTGCGCGGCGTCCCCACCTACATGGGTGCCGGCAACCCGCTGCTCAAGGATGAGCGCTTGTGAGTAGCCTGCCGGCCATTTCCGAGCGCGCGATCATTCTCGCGCCCTTGGGACGGGACAGCACGCTGGCGCTGATGATGCTCAACGAAGCAGGTTTCAGCGGCATTGCAGCCCCCAACCTGTTATCGCTCTGCGATGAACTGGAACAAGGCGCGGGCCTGCTGATCATCGCCGCCGAAGCGTTGCACGGAGTCGGGCTGGAGCCGCTGCTGGAGTATCTGCAACAGCAGCCAGCCTGGTCGGACCTGCCCATCGTACTGCTGACCCACCATGGTGGCACCGAACAGAACGCCTCATCGCACTTGAGTGCCAGGCTGGGCAACATCACCTTGCTGGAGCGGCCGTTTCACCCGGTGACCCTGATCAGTCTGGTGACCACCGCCCTGCGCGGGCGGCGACGACAGTACGAAGCCCGCGACCGCCTGATCGACCTGAGCCAGAGCGAACTGCGCCTGCAAAGCACCCTGGAAACCCTTGAACAACAAGTCGAAGAACGCACTGCGCAATTGCGCAGCAACGAAGAAGCCTTGCGCCAGTCACAAAAAATGGAAGCCGTCGGTCAATTGACCGGCGGCATCGCCCACGACTTCAATAACATGCTCACCGGGATTATCGGCAGCCTGGAGCTGCTGCGCCGGCGCCTGGCCCGGGGCCGCCTGGATGACCTCGACAGCCTGATCGACCTGGGTGTGACCTCGGCCAACCGCGCCGCCGGCCTGACCCACCGCCTGCTGGCGTTTTCCCGCCGCCAGTCGCTGGATTCCAAGCCGGTGGAGATCAACCAACTGGTGACCTCCATGGGCGAACTGCTGCAACGCAGCCTCAATGAAAGCATCGTGCTCGACATGCAGTTGAGCGGGCAGCTGTGGACCGCCGAAGCCGACCCCAATCAACTGGAAAGCGCCCTGCTCAACCTGGCCCTGAATGCCCGGGACGCAATGCCTGATGGTGGCCGGCTGGTGGTGGAAACCCGTAATCGCCACCTCGACAACGTGTTTACTGCCGCCTACGGCACTTTAACCCCCGGCGACTACGTGGAGCTGAGTGTCAGTGACACCGGCTGCGGCATGCCGGAAAACGTGATCAGCCGCGCCTTCGACCCCTTCTTCACCACCAAGCCCATCGGCCAGGGCACCGGCCTGGGTTTGTCGATGATCTACGGCTTCGCCCGCCAGTCCCATGGCCATGTGACCCTCCACAGCGAAGTCGGCAAAGGCACCACGGTGAGCCTGTTCCTGCCGCGCTTTGTCGGTGAAGTCACCGCCGATGCCCCCCTCGACTCGACCCTGCCGCCATTCGCCAACGCCGGTGAAACCGTGCTGATCGTCGAGGATGACCCGGCGGTACGGGTGCTGGTGAGCCAGGTGCTGAGTGAGCTGGGCTATGCCTTTGTCGAAGCCGCGGATGCTGACAGTGCGCTACCGATTATCGAATCCGGCCAGCGCATTGATCTATTGATCAGTGATGTAGGGTTGCCGGGGATGAACGGTCGCCAGTTGGCAGAGATCGGCAGGCAGATTCGCCCGGACTTGAAGGTGTTATTCATTACCGGGTATGCCGAGCATGCGGCGGTGCGCGGGGGGTTCCTGGATCCGGGCATGCAGTTGATCACCAAGCCCTTTACCTTCGACCTGCTGACGGCGAAGGTGCGGGAGATGATTGCGACGTGACACGGATGAGCACAGCCGGAGCCAGGCTCCCGCATCGCACAGCGATCAGGCAGCAGGTGCGCGTAGCACGCGGGCCTTGGTGAAGACGACTGCATGCTGATTATCGGCAAGCCAGTGCTGGTTTTTTACTTCACGCCAACAACCGTTGGATATGCTCCTGCAGCGTATCCAGGTCAAACGGCTTGGCCAGGATCGGTGCATTGCGCGTAATCGGGCTATTGCAGTCGAGGATCTCCTGCGGATAACCACTGATAAAGATCACCTTCAGCTCCGGCCGCAGCTTGATCGCGGGCTCGGCAATCTGCACCCCGGAAATTCCGCCAGGCAGGCGATAGTCAGTCACCATCAAGTCCAGGTGGGGCTTGGAAGCGAGGATTTCAAAGGCCTGCTCGCCGTTGATGGCCTTCAGTACCCGGTACCCCAGGCCCGAAAGGTACTCGCCCAATACGAACATGATCGACTCGTCGTCCTCGACGATCAGTACAACATCTTGCGCATCTTCACTCATGGGAAGCCTTTGTCCGGTCAATTGCTGCTGATACGACCCTTGGGTCACGCAGAGGTTGCGTCTGGCTGACGATTGATTTCACGCCGCGCCCGCCAAAGGCAGGCACACACGGAACAATGCGCCCTCGCCTATCCGGCTCTCGACTTCAATCGTGCCGCCGTGGGCCGCAACGATCTGCTCAGAGATAAATAGCCCCAGGCCCAGCCCTGCCACCGCATGGTTAGCGGACACCCGCTCGAACTGCTGGAAAATCCGCTTCTGATTGTCTTCGCTGATGCCGATGCCGTGATCCCGTACTTCCACCCTGGCCTCGTCATGTTCGGCGTACACCCGCACCGTCACCGGGCTCTTGGCGCCGTAGCGCAGGGCATTGGTCAGCAAGTTGGAGACCACCTGCTCAATACGAAACTCATCCCACTTGCCCTCCACCGGCTGCGGCGCATCCAGTTGCACCGACGACTCGGCCGCTGCCACTTGTGGCGCAAAGTTCTCCAGCAGGTTGCGCACCAACTGCGCCAGGTCGAAATGCCCCGGGCGGATCGACAGTTTACCGGTGCGGATCCGCGAGACGTCGAGCATGTCTTCGATCAAGCGGATCAGGCTCTGGATCTGCCGCTCATCGCGGTCGACCATGGCGTGCATCTTGTCCAGGGTAAAGGCGGCGGCGTTGTCCCGAGCCAGGTGCATCTTGCGCAGCTGGGTTTCCAGGATCAGGCCGTTGAGGGGCGTGCGCACCTCGTGGGCGACGATCGACATGAAGTCATCGCGCATGCGCACCGCCTGCTCCAGTTCCGCCTGGGTCGCCTGCAGGCGGTTGAGCAACAGCTCCTGCTCGCGGCGACTGTGCTCCAGGGCTTCGACCTGCAGCTTCATGGCCTTGCTCTGGCGATACAGGTCGACGAATACATTGACCTTGCTCTTGACCGCATGGATGTCCAGCGGCTTGTGCAGGAAGTCCACCGCACCGCTCTCATAGCCTTTGAAGGCGTAGTTGAGCTCACGACCGGCGGCGCTGACAAACACGATGGGAATGTTCTTGGTCTTTTCGGTGCCGCGCATCATTTCGGCCAGTTCGAAGCCATTCATGCCGGGCATCTGCACGTCGAGAATGGCCATGGCGAACTCGTGCTCCAACAGCAGCGACAAAGCTTCGTCGGCACTCAATGCCTTGTAGACATGACGGTCCTCGCGCTTGATCAGCGCTTCAAGGGCCAGCAGGTTTTCCGGCAGATCGTCGACGATCAGCAGTTTGGCCTGGATAGTACTTAGCATGAGGAGGGTTCCAGGGAAGCCAGCAAATCGCCAATGCGGCTCAAGGTGAGAATATGGTCAGGGGTATGCAGCGCCAGGGCCGCCATGGGCATTACGGCCACCCGGGCCTCCGCAGGGTCCTGGATGACGGTGGTACCGCCGAGCTGCTTGACCTGGGCCAAGCCGCGCGCGCCATCCTGGTTGGCGCCGGTCAGCAGGATCGCCAGCAGGTTCGGGCCATAGGCGTCGGCGGCCGACTCGAACAGATAATCAATGGCCGGGCGGGAGTGATGCACGCGCTCTTCCTGGCTCAAGGACAGGCTGTGGTCATGCTCCACCGACAGGTGGTAGCCGGGGGTGGCAAAATACAGGGTGCCAGGCTGGATCGTTTCCTTGTCCCGGGCTTCTACTACCGGTATTGCCAGACGCCGATCAAAGACTTCTGCCAACTGGCTGCGACGTTCATCCGGCAAGTGCAGCACGGCGATGATCGGTAGGTTGAACCCGGGCGCCAAGGCCCCGAAAACACTCAGCAACGCCTCGACCCCGCCGGCGGAAGCGCCAACGACAATGGCTTGGACACCCGACACCAAGGCCGGGCTGGCAGCTGCTTCATTCATGATTTGCGGTAGATCCGTTCTTGCTTGACCAGGGGTTCGAACTGTTTGCTGTAGGCGGAGAAGTCCAGGGTTTCCTTACTGCCCAGCACCAGGAAGCCACGATGACACAGTGACTCATGAAACAATCCAAAGGCCCTATCCTGCAACTTTTTATTGAAATAAATCAGTACGTTACGACATGAAATTAATTGCGTTTCTGAGAATACGCTATCCGTCGCCAGGCTGTGGTCGGCGAACGTTACGTTCTCGCGCAGAGTCTTGTCGAAGATTGCGTAATCGTAGGCCGCCGTGTAGTAATCGGCAAACGACCGCTGCCCGCCCGCCTGCTGGTAGTTGTGGGTATAGGCTCGCACACTCTCCAGGGAGAAGATCCCCTGCTTGGCCTTTTCCAGGGAGCTGGGGTTGATATCAGTGGCATAGATGATCGTGCGTTCGAGCAGCCCCTCCTCACGCAGCAGGATGGCCATGGAGTACACCTCCTCCCCCGTGCTGCAACCGGCGATCCAGATCTTGATCGACGGATAGGTCTTGAGCAGTGGCACCACTTCCTGGCGAATTGCCAGGAAGTGCGACGGATCACGAAACATCTCGCTGACCGGAATGGTCAGGAACTGCAGCAACTGCATAAAGGCCGTGGGATCGTGCAACACCCGCTCCTGCAAGGCCGAAATGGTCTTGCAGTCGAACTGGCGCAAGGCATGGGCCACACGGCGCTTGACCGAAGCCCCTGAGTAGTCGCGAAAGTCATAGCTGTACTTGAGGTAAATCGCCTCGATTAGCAAGCGCAGTTCAATATCAGTACTTCGATCCACTTAGTGTATTTCCACTTAAATGCGTTCCATCTTGGGCAACCACACCCGGATCAGCGAGAACAGGCGGTCCAGGTCAATGGGCTTGGCCAGGTAATCGTTGGAGCCCGCCGCGAGGCAGCGTTCCTGGTCGTCTTTCATCGCCTTGGCCGTCACCGCGATGATCGGCAGCTTGCGCCAGCGTGGATCCTGGCGGATCAGGGCGGTGGCTTCGTAGCCGTCCATCTCCGGCATCATCACGTCCATCAACACCAGGTCGATGTCCTCGACCTCATTGAGTCTCTCGATGGCCTCACGGCCGTTACGGCCAATGACCACAATCGCGCCCTTGTGCTCCAGGGCGCTGGTGAGGGCGAAGATGTTGCGTACATCGTCGTCCACCAGCAGCACCTTGCGCCCCTCGAAGACCTTGTCGCGACTGCGGGCGGTCTTGAGCATCTTCTGCCGCTCCTGGGACAGCTGGGATTCGACTTTGTGCAAAAAGAGTGTCACTTCATCCAGCAACCGTTCAGGTGAACGTGCGCCCTTGATGATGATCGAGCGCGAATACTTGCGCAGTTCCGCCTCTTCGTCCCGGGTCAGGTTGCGCCCGGTGTAGACGATCACCGGCGGGAACGAACAGATATCCTCGGTGGCCATGCGCTTGAGCAACTCGTTACCGAGCATGTCCGGCAGCTTGAGGTCGATGATCATGCAGTCGTAGACCGTGCTGCGCAGCAGGTCCAATGCTTCCTGGGCGAAGCCGACGGCGGTGATTTCAATATCCTCATCGCCGATCAGGCGGGCGATGCTCTCGCGCTGCAAGTCGTCGTCTTCCACCAGCAGGATGCGTTTGACCTTCTGCGTCAGCTTGGCCTCCAGGCGTGCAAACACGTCCTTGAGCTCTTCGCGGGTGGTGGGCTTGACGGCATAGCCGATGGCGCCCATATGCATGGCGGCCTCCACGCGATCCTCCACGGAAATCACATGCACCGGGATGTGGCGGGTCTCGGCGTGCTCCTTGAGGCGTTGCAGCACGGTGAGCCCGGAGTGGTCCGGCAGGCGCATGTCCAGCAGGATCGCGTCGGGCAGGTACTGCTCGGCGAGGTTGTAGCCCTCGTCCGCACCATGGGCCACCAGGCAGTGGTAGCCCAGTTCATGGGCCAGGTCGAAGAGGATCCGCGCAAAGTTCGGCTCATCTTCCACCACCAGGATGCAACGGGTGGCGAACGGTGCCAGCTCGCGGTCGTCGGCAAAACGCGGTATCAATGCTTCGTCAGCCATCGGCAGCGGCGAAATTTTCACTGGCGCCACGGGTGCCGGGGCAACCGTCACGGCCCGCGGCTGCTCGATAGCCGGCGCGTCTTCGTCGCGCTCCACATACTGCTCCGGCAGCACCAGGGTGAAGATACTGCCCTGGCCCGGCTCACTGGTGACATTGATATAGCCGCCAAGCAAGGTGGCCAGGTCACGGGAAATCGACAGCCCCAGGCCCGTACCGCCATAACGACGGTTGGTGGTGCCATCAGCCTGGCGGAACGCCTCGAAGATGCTTTCCTGCTGGTCCAGGGCGATGCCGATCCCGGAGTCGCGCACGGTAAAGGCAATACCCTCCCCCGGCTGGCGGGAAATGGTCAGGCTGACCTGGCCCTTCTCGGTGAACTTGACCGCATTGGACAGCAGGTTCTTGAGGATCTGTTCCAGGCGCTGGCGGTCGGTGAACAGCATCAGTGGCGCACCGGCCTGGACCTCCACCTGGAAACCCAGCTTGCGGTCGCTGGCCAACGGCTCGAACATCCCGCGCAAGCCCTCGGCCAGGCGCGCCACGCTGGTGTTCTCGGGGCGCATATCGAGCTTGCCGGCCTCGACCTTGGCGATATCCAGAATGTCGTTGATCAGGTTGAGCAGGTCGTTACCCGCCGAGTAGATCGACTCGGCAAACTTGACCTGTTCGGTACTGAGGTTTTCCTCGGAATTCTCCGCCAGCAACTTGGCCAGGATCAGCGAGCTGTTGAGCGGCGTACGCAGCTCATGGGACATATTGGCCAGGAATTCGGACTTGTACTTGCTCGAGCGCTGCAACTCATCGGCGCGCTCCTCCAGCTCGACCTGCACGCGATTGAGCTCGACGTTCTTGCGGTCCATGGCGTCGCGCTGGTCGGCGAGGATCTGGGCCTGATCGGCCAACTGTTCGTTGGTCTGTTCCAGCTCGGCCTGCTGGGTTTCCAGATGGACCTGGGATTCCTTGAGGATGCGCGACTGCTCTTCCAGCTCCTCGTTGGCGGTCTTGAGCTCTTCCTGCTGAACTTGCAGCTCTTCATTAAGCTGCTGGGTCTCGGCCAGCACTTCCTGCAGGCGCTGGCGATAGCGCGCCGCCTCGATGGACGTGCCGATATTGCCGGCGATCAGTTCCAGCAACTCCACATCGCGCTCGTCCAGTGCGCGCAGAAAGCCCAGCTCGATCACCCCGTTGACCCGATCATCATCGCTGGTCGGCACCACCAGCACGCTGCGCGGTGCACCATCGCCCAGGCCGGAACTGACCTTGAAGTAGTCCACCGGCACATCATCCAGGCGAATCAAGCGATGCTGCTGGGCAGCCTGGCCGACGATGCCCTCGTCGCGGTAGATCGCCTGCTCCTGCTGCTCCTGCTCACGGGAGAAGCCATACGTCGCCACGCGCTTGAGGCCACCATGCTCCTCACGCACATACAGCGCGGCCACCACCGAGCCCATGTATTGGGCACAGAACTGCAGGATATTGCGCCCCAGCAGGTTCAGGGTCAGTTGGCCAAGCACCTGTTCGGCCAGCTCGGTCTGGCCGTTGCGCAGCCAGGCCTGCTGTTCCAGGCGCTTGGCAATCTTCATCTGCGAGGCCAGGTTGGCACTGTAACTGTCTGAAAGAGCTAATAGATTCTTCCTTCCGACATAGGCCAGGAAGCCGCTCAAGCCCAACACGAACAGCAAGTAAATCGCCACGCTGAATACCGTGGTGCGGGTCACGTCCTCATTACGCTCGAGCCGGAACTGCTGCTCCATGGCAATCGCTGCGTCGTATTCCTTGCGGATCTCGTCGGTCAGACGCTTACCCCGCCCGGCCTTCACCGCGCCACGGTAGTCGCCGTTTTGCCGTTGCATGTCGATCATCGTCTGGGCGTAGTTGTTCCACTCCAGCTGCAATGACTCCAGGCGCTTGAGACGATCCACTTGCTGGGGGTTATCCGCAACCAACGACTGCAAATTGCGCAGATCGGAAATGATCCGCGGCTTGGCCACCTCGTAGGGGTCGAGGAAATGCTCGTCGCCGGTAATCAGGAACCCGCGCATGCCGGTTTCCTGATCCACCGTCAGTTTTGCGGTCTCATTAAGGTTATTGATCACCCGGTCCGTGTGCTCCACCCACTGGATCACCGACAACAGATAGGTGATCAGGCACACGAAAAACACCGCGCTGAGCACGCCCACACCCAACGGCAAAGCCACGTTGCGGCTCAGGAGTTTGCGGAAGCTGTTTTCATCGACTGACGAAGCGGGAGTCATGGGCGTGCCTTGGCCAAGTGCGGAAAAACCGGAAGTTTGCCCCAAAATCGACCACAAGGGCTATGTTTCTGCCGTATTTCAACGACACAGCCAGGACATCAAGCCTGATTATCGGCACAATGCCCGCCCTGTTTCGGGAACTTGCCGGGATCGACGCAACTCACTAGAGGATGGTCTTTCAACTGCTCAAGACCTGTACCTCCACTATCTGGGAACCCTCACTATGTCCGCAGCCTCCACCATCCTTGTCGTCGAAGACGACGCCATCGTGCGCATGTTGATCGTCGATGTCCTCGAAGAATTGGAGTTCAAGGTGCTTGAGGCTGCAGACGCCGAAGCGGCGCTGGCGTTCTTGGAAGACAGCGCCCATGTGATCGACCTGATGATGACCGACTGGGGCCTGCCGGGCATGAATGGCAAGGAACTGGCGGTAAAAACCCGCACATTGCGCCCAGCCCTGCCCATCCTGCTTGCCAGTGGCTATGCCGAAAACATCGAGTTGCCTGGCGGTGTGCAGATGATTGCCAAGCCGTTCTCCATTGAGCAACTGCGCGACAAAGTCAAAGGCATGCTGGTGGGCGGCTGATCGCACCCAGGTGTCCGTAGGCAGCCTTGTTGTGGCGAGGGGGCTTGCTCCCGCTGGGGCGCGAAGCGACCCTGAAACGAGACTGGGGCCAGCCCGCTCACCACAAGCCACTGTTCGCGCTCGCTATTTGGCCTTGAACTTCGAGTAGGACTGGTGCAAATCAGCCGCCCAGCCGTCTATCACCCCCTTCACGTCAGCCGCTTTCATGACCTGGCTATCGTTGTCCAGCGGCTTGCCAGTGCCTTTGCGCACAACCTGGGCAAGCACCCGCCCACTGTCACCATCGAGAAACTGCGCCTCGGTGCCCAAGGTGGTTTCCTGGTCGCGAATCCCTGTGCCGGTACTCACCGCTGCTGCCACCAGGGCCACCGGAATGAATTCATAGGGCTTGAGGCCTTCAGTCTTGCGACTGACCGCCGTGATCGCCGCCCGTACCACGATCACCCCGGGGCCCGGAGCGCTGGCCAGTGGCAATGACTTGACCAGCTCACGCTTTAGCGCCTGGTTGTAGTACTCGTTGATGCTGCGCAAGGTGTCTTCGGGGATTTGCGCCGTGGCTTGGGGCTTGGGGAAAAACTGGGTCGGTTCGATATACACCGAGGTGTAGCGCTTCAGATTCAGCTTGGGATCGACCCAGCGCATCACCTCTACGCCCGATGGCGACTTGGCTTCCTTCAACTGGCTGTAGTCCGAAAGAAACCCCGAATACTCGTCCGGCTGTGGGACTTTACTCGCGCAACCGGCCACCCCGAGTGAGGCAATACACAACGCACTGATCATCAGCCCTAGCTTCATGGCGCAACTCCTTGGCGTTTATCGCCGAAACGTGAAGTTACAGGTATAGCCAATTCCTCAGAAATAACCTGCCTCCAGCCCCCCAGTGCGGGTTATTTCGCAGCTTCGATTTGCCCCGCAGTTGGGCGCTCCTGGTTAACGTCAACGCCGCCGAAACAGCGGCCGCGGCTCAATCACCGAGCGGCCATAGCTCACACTCATGCCCGCCAGGCCCTTGAGCGCGTCAGCGGCCGACTTGTCCTCGCGCACGGCGAACCCATCGAAGCCACACTGGCGCATATGGCTGAGCTGGTCGCGCAGCACGTCCCCCACCGCCCGCAACTCACCCTGCCAGCCCAGGCGGGTGCGCAGCAGGTAGGCCTGGCTGTAGGCTCGGCCATCGCGAAAGCTGGGGAAGTCCAGGGCAATCAGCGGCAGCACATCCAGCCACGGCTGCAGGTGTTCCACTTCATCATCCGGGCCGAGCCACACCGCGTCCTGTGGCGGGTCTGGCGCAATGCGCCGGCTCAGCCACAGGGCCAGCGGCAGAATCAGCGCCCCCTCGGGCAGCGGTACTTGTGCATCGCGCACCAGGGTCCAGGGGTCATCGTGCTTGATGCGCGCCACGCCCTGTTCCAGGCTCAACAGATTGTTCATGCCGGTTGCACCACGCTGCCATACACCCGCTCCTTGAACGGCTCCAGGCCGATGCGTTGCACGGTGTCGATAAAGGGCTCGTCACTCTCCCGGTAGCGGACGTAGGTGGCGATCAGGCGGGAGATCACATCAGGGATTTGTGCCGCACTGAACGATGGGCCAATCACCTTGCCCAGCGCGCTGGCCTTGCCCTGGGCACCGCCCAGGGTGATCTGGTACCACTCGCTGCCATTTTTATCGACCCCCAGGATGCCGATATTGCCGATATGGTGATGCCCACAGGCATTGATGCAGCCGGAGATATTCAGGCTGATATCGCCCAGGTCATGCAGGTAGTCGAGGTTGTCGAAGCGCTGCTGGATCGCCTGGGCGATGGGGATCGACTTGGCGTTGGCCAGGGCACAGAAATCGCCGCCCGGGCAGACGATGATATCGGTCAGCAAGCCGACATTGGCGCTGCCCAGGCCCTGCTCGCAGGCCAGGGTCCACAAGGCATGCAACTGCGCCTTGGGCACATCCGGCAGCACGATGTTCTGTTCATGGGCGATGCGGATTTCACCGAAGCCGAACTGTTCGGCCCACTGCGCCACGGCGTCCATCTGCGCGGCGCTCACGTCGCCCGGCGGCGCGGCAATCCCCGGCTTGGTGGACAGCACCACACTGCTATAGCCGGGTACTTTGTGGGGCTGCACATTGCGTGTCACCCAGCGCGCGAACGCCGGGCTGTCGGCCATGTGCGTGCCAAAGTCCAGGTCGGTATCGGGCAGGGCCTGATAGTCCGGTGGTACAAAGGCCGAGGCCACGCGCTGGTACTCATCCTCGGTCAATTGCGCCGGGCCATCGCGCAGGTGCTGCCACTCCTCCTCCACTTCCCGGGAAAACGCCTCGATACCCAGGGCCTTGACCAGGATCTTGATCCGCGCCTTGTATTTGTTATCGCGCCGGCCATGGCGGTTGTACACGCGCAGGACCGCTTCGACATACGACAGCAGATGCTGCCAGGGCAAGCCATCGCGAATCTGCAAGCCGAGGATCGGCGTGCGCCCGAGGCCACCGCCCACCAGCACGCGCAACAGCATCTGGCCGTCGGCGTCCTGATATAGATAAAGGCCGATGTCATGCATCATGATCGCCGCCCGGTCCTGGCGCGCCGAGCAGATGGCGATCTTGAACTTGCGCGGCAAAAACAGGAATTCGGGGTTGATGGTCGACCATTGCCGCAGGATCTCTGCGAGCGGGCGCGGGTCCAGCAGTTCGTCGGCGGCCACCCCGGCAAAGGCTTCGGTGGTGATGTTGCGCACGCAGTTGCCCGAGGTCTGGATCGCATGCATGTCGACTTCGGCCAGGCGCTGGAGGATGTCGGGGACCTGCTGCAACTCGATCCAGTTGAACTGCATGTTCTGGCGCGTGGTGAAGTGGCCGTAGCCGCGATCGTAATCCCGGGCAATGCTCGCCAGGGTGCGCAACTGCTGCGCACCGAGGGTGCCGTAGGGAATCGCCACCCGCAGCATATAGGCATGCTTTTGCAGGTACAGGCCGTTTTGCAGGCGCAGCGGCAGGAATTCCTCTTCGCTCAAGTCGCCAGCGACAAACCGTTCGACCTGATCACGAAACTGCGCCACACGCTCGAAGACCAGGGCCCGGTCGTACTCATCGTACCGATACATCTCGCTACCTCATCATGGCTGACCGTGCTCGACGGCAGCGGTTTCTATGGGGGCGACTATGCACCTACAGCTCAAGACGTCACAGATTCAGCTAAAAACTAAAAAACCATATCAGCCACGGAATAACCCATGTTTTAAGGGATATATTTTGATCCGTATTAATGTAGTTTTTCTGAGCCTGTTTTGTTTTTCATGGATTTCCTACAGTGCCCGGGACTTGAAACCGTGGAAGACTGACCATGAGCACAGCATCAACCGGGCAGGCCTATAACTATAAGGTTGTCCGTCAATTCGTCATCGCCACCGTGGTTTGGGGCGTTATCGGCATGGCCATGGGCGTGTGGATCGCCTCGCAACTGGTATGGCCGGACATGAACCTGGACCTGCCCTGGACCACGTTTGGCCGGTTAAGGCCGCTGCACACCAGCCTGGTGATTTTCGGCTTTGCCGGCAGCGCGCAATTTGCCGCCAGCTACTACGCGGTCCAACGTACCTGCCAGGTGCGCCTGTACAGCGACTGGCTCGCCGCCTTTACGTTCTGGGGTTGGCAATCGGTGATCGTGATCATGCTGATCACCCTGCCCCTGGGCTACACCACCACCAAGGAATACGCCGAGATCGAATTCTCCGGCGCAGTGTGGATGACTGTGGTGTGGGTGGCCTACGCCATCGTGTTCTTCACCACCGTGGTGCAACGCAAGACCCAGCACATCTACGTCGGCAACTGGTTTTTCGGCGCGTTTATCGTGGTGATCGCCATGCTGCACGTAGTCAACCACCTTTCCATCCCGGTGGACTGGTTCAAGTCCTACCCGGTGTATTCCGGCGCCACCGACGCCATGGTGCAGTGGTGGTACGGGCATAACGCGGTAGGGTTCTTCCTGACCACCGGGTTCCTGGGGATGATGTATTACTTCGTGCCCAAGCAAGTCGGGCGGCCGGTGTATTCCTATCGCCTGTCCATCGTGCACTTCTGGGCGCTGATCACCCTGTACATCTGGGCCGGCCCCCACCACCTGCACTACACCGCGCTGCCAGACTGGGCGCAGTCGTTGGGCATGGCCATGTCACTGATCCTGCTGGCGCCCAGCTGGGGCGGGATGATCAACGGCATGATGACCCTGTCGGGTGCCTGGCATAAATTGCGCACCGACCCGATCCTGCGGTTTCTGGTGTTGTCGTTGGCGTTCTACGGCATGTCGACCTTTGAGGGGCCGATGATGGCGATCAAGACGGTCAACGCCCTGTCCCACTACACCGACTGGACCATCGGCCACGTCCACGCGGGTGCCCTGGGCTGGGTGGCGATGATCACCTTTGGCTCGCTGTACCACATGATCCCGAAAATCTTCGGCCGCGAGCAGATGTACAGCGTGCCACTGATCAACCTGCACTTCTGGCTGGCAAGCATCGGCACCGTGCTGTACATCGCCTCGATGTGGGTCAATGGCATCACCCAGGGCCTGATGTGGCGGGCGGTCAACGACGACGGCACCCTCACCTACTCGTTCGTCGAGGCCTTGCAGGCCAGCCACCCGGGGTTTGTGGTGCGGTTTGCCGGTGGGGTGTTCTTCCTGGGCGGCATGCTGCTGATGGCCTACAACACCTGGCGTACCGTACGGGTGGCTGACTTGAAGGTGGCGCACAGTGATGCGCAGATCGCCTGATGTGGGAGGTTATTTTCAACCTGGCGGCGGTGATCTGCCTGTATGGCGCCGTGGAGTACTGCCTGCGCGGGCAATCGGGAACCGAGCTGGATGAGGCGAGCCTGATACCGTTTGCCGACGACCCGGAAGTGGCGCGGCGGGTGGAGCTGGCGACGGGCAAGCAGGTCAAGGCGGTGGCGCCTGAAGAGGCCAGGCCGGGCTGGGGTAATGTAGAGCTCTAAAGCTCGGTGTTGGGCTTTTTGTGGGAGCGGGCTTGTGTGGGAGCGGGCTTGCCCGCGATGGCCATAGGTGTCTACACAACTCGCTCTTTTTTGGTTATTGGGAATGAGTACATATCCGTTGCTGCGGTTACGGCTACTTAGGGTTCCGCCCTTACGGCGGCTCACTTTGGAAGAGCCCCAAAGTAAGCAAAGGGCTCTTGCCCCACCACTCGGTACCTCGCCTAGGCTCGGCATGCCCGCAGTCAGGCATTGCTCCGTGGGCCCGCCGCGATCGGCCATCCATGGCCGTGTCGCGGCTAC